>NZ_AUGA01000049.1:0-63509 GCF_000426785.1 Bradyrhizobium sp. th-b2 | reverse complement strand
CACCACCGCATCGCGCACCCAGGCATGCTCGATGAGCCGCGCCGCAATCTCCCCCGGCTCGATCCGGAAGCCGCGGATCTTCACCTGGTCGTCGTTGCGGCCCAAAAACTCAAGATTGCCGTCCGGCAGGTAGCGCGCCAGATCGCCAGTGCGGTACAGCCGGTCGCCGTCCACAAACGGGCTGGCGATGAACCGCTCCGCCGTCAGCTCCGGCCGGTTCAGATAGCCGCGCGCCCCCCCCGCCCCGCCAATGTAAAGCTCCCCGGCCGCGCCAAACGGAACCGGCGCACCATGACCGTCCAGCAGGTACACCCGCGTGTTCGCAATCGGACGACCAATCGGAGGCAATTGCGGCCAGCATGATGGATCAGCCGCGAGATGGTACTCAGTAACAACGTGGGTTTCCGTGGGCCCATACTGATTTATCAACTTTGCTCTCGGGTGCGTTTCGAAGAACGACCTGATCTCGGGGGTGGCTCGTAATTGCTCACCTGCTGTATATACTTCCCTCAAAGATGGCAGCAGCGCTCTCCGAGCGCACCAAACTTCGGCAAAATGATTCAAGGCCACGAATGGGAGGAAAAGTCTTTCGATCTCTTCTCTCCACACAAAGGCCAACAACTCGGAGAAATCGGCGCGGATCTCTTCCCGCACTAGCATGAGGAGCCCGCCGTCCCTCCAGCAACTGAACAATTCCTGGAACGAGACGTCGAAATTCAAAGTCGTGAACTGAAGTGTACGTCGTTTTGGCGCGTCACACTCCGGCGAGGACCAGAGCAAATTCATAAGCGAGCTGTGGGGCATTTCCACGCCCTTGGGGGTGCCTGACGAGCCCGAGGTGTAGATCACATAGGCCAGGTGACGCGCGCTCAGGCCGAGCGCGCGCGGGTCCGGATCGGTGGCCGGCAGCTCCGCCCAGGCCGTGGCCGTCTCCAGATCCACCACCGTCACACCGGTGAGCCCGCCGCCGCCCAGCGCGGAGCGGCCGGCCGCATCGGCCAGCAGCAGCGACGGCGCCGCATCCGCAAGCACCTGGCGCAGCCGCGCGCTCGGATAGGCCGGGTCCAGCGGCAGATAGGCCCCACCCGCCTTCAGGATCGCCAACAGCCCCACCACCATCATCGGACTGCGCTGCAGGCAGATCGCCACCGGCTGGTCCGGCGTCACCCCAATTGCGATCAGATGATGCGCCAGCTGGTTGGCCCGCGCATTGAGCTCGCCATAGCTGACGCGCTCCTCCGCGCACACCACCGCCACCGCATCCGGCGCACGGCGCACCTGGGCCTCGAACAGCTCATGGATGCACTGCTGCTCAGGATACGTCACCGCCGTCCGGTTCAGCGCCTCCAACACATACGCCCGCTCAGAGGATGACAAGAGTTCAACCCGCCCCACCGGCTGCTGCGCATCAGCCTTCACAGCACACAACAAATTCTGCAAATGCTGTGTCATACGCTCGATCTGATTGGGCTCCAGGCGACTTGCATCAAAGTGCCATCGGAAGCTCCCATCCAGAGCGCAAACCTCAAACGTTAGCGCCTCACCAGCCAGGGCCGCCTCAGAAATCGGGCTCGAAGCTAGATCACCAGTGGCAGATCCGCCATTTACCGTAACCGTAACGCCAACCGGCCAGGGACGGCGCAATCGTAGCGCCTCCACACCGCGCAACGTCGGGCATCGCGCAATAAGATCCCGCGCAAAGGTATCCTGCTCATTCAGCTGAGCGAATTCTGCCGCGACCGCCGTGCGCGCCTCTACGAAATCATTATCAAGGTCGATGGTAATTCCCATCGGCACGACAGACGCAACAAGCACCTCGAGCGCTTTCACGCCGGCTCGCGATCCATTCGGCGCGGGAGTCCATCCCAATTGAAGCTCTGATTCCCCCGTGATGCGGGCGAGATAGACCAGCCAAGCAGTTAGCAAGAATTCCGCGCGATCACTGGGGGACAGCCCAAGCAACTCTTCTGGAATTCGCCACGCACTAGACTGCCATCTGAGCCCAGCCGCAGCTTTTGCAGACGGCAAAAAAGCAAGCTGGTATGTTTTGAACTTCTCAAGCCGCCCTCGCCAAAAACTCTCCCGAGGCGCCAACAATTCATGCGCAACCGTTATGCTCCGGGCCTCGTCATCGCTCAGAATCGGGAGGCGGCCGCCTACATCGAAACCAGAACGCCTCGCGACTGTCCGCGCGTCCAGAGCCTGACCATCTGAGCTGCCAAACCAAACATCAACATCCTCTGTGCCTGTCGCGACACGCCAATGGCTAGGGTGGATTTCAACTAGAGACCCCGCCGCAAAGCCCGAGCTCCCGGCCGTCACCTCCAAGCGCCTGACGGGGACGACGTCATCGCCTACAAAAACCTTGGACAGACCCAACAGATTGGCATGATAGGGGCCAAAGTCCAAGGCACGTGTCATCGCTGCCAGACCCTGCGCTGGTCGATCCCATCGCAGACAACCCGCAGCATCTGGGCGGCGACGTTTCGGGAAAAAACTTCGGTCCGCTAGCGCCTGCGGACGAGCACCGAGCTCTCCATTTGTTAAGCCAGTTAGAAGCTCGCGGAAGCCCTCGATAGCAGCCTCATAACATCTGAGATTCAGCGTCAATGCCGTATCACTCGGCGCAATCAACACTTGGCGCTGTACTACCAGCTCACCAGTATCAACCCCATGAGCGATACGATGCCACGTGATGCCATGTTCGGTCTCCCCGGCAAGAAGCGCCCAGGACGTCGCATGGGTTCCTGCATATCGCGGCAATGGACCGTCATGGTAGTTGAAAGCGCCTTGACGGGCTCGCCCAAACACCTCCGGCGGCAGCACGAACGGATTAGCAACGGAAAAAATCCATTCCACCGGCTCGGCCTTCAGCAACATGGAGAGCTCTTCAACGCTCACCACACACAGGATATTGGCGCGAGCGGCCCAATCGGCGAATGTAGCGTCGGCACACAGCGCCGCGCGGATATCGTGACCCATCTCCTTTGCTAGCTGCAAGCACCTTATGGCTAGCGTACCACTACCAACAAAGACGCTAGAATAAATTGACGGAGTTGCAGCCTGCTGCCTGCTACTGTCGCTTGGCCCGTAAGCATCTGTGCGCATCGGAGGAGACTGATGTACTATCTTCATCGCTCAGCCAATCCGTCGCGTAGGTTGAGCAGCTCCACCCAAGGCGCCCGTACCATAGAGACTTGGACCTGCCGCACTGGTCAGGATTTGATCGAGAGCTGCCGCGTGAACGCTCATCGAATCCGACCAACTTAGAGAGCTACCAGCTCGAATAACGACAGCGGCGCCTCCGCGACCAAGCGTCATTCGGCCGGACCACTTAACAGTGCAGCGTCTATGGCGGTGAGTTGACTCAGTCGAACAAGCTTCATCTGACTGTGCGGGCGGGTCACCGCGGGACCGCCATGGCCCCACAGATCCTTCACCGTCTCATAGCAATCCG
This sequence comes from Bradyrhizobium sp. th-b2, assembly GCF_000426785.1. Lineage (NCBI taxonomy): Bacteria > Pseudomonadati > Pseudomonadota > Alphaproteobacteria > Hyphomicrobiales > Nitrobacteraceae > Bradyrhizobium > Bradyrhizobium sp. th-b2. The sequence goes on along the minus strand of NZ_AUGA01000049.1, from coordinate 60,052 downwards.
CGTGCCACAAAGAAGCTTTACAAATCCGGGTTGAAGAGCGAAAGAGCACGTGCTTTGCGCCGCGGCGCCGAAATACTTAAGCCTCAGTGTCCAGTTTCGGACATAACGTCTTCAGCTGGACACGGCGAAACATGACGACTTCAAACTCAGAGGGTTGCTTCTCGTGCCGAACTCGGACATCTGCCTGAGGGGGATCTTCCGATGGCGACTCATGATCGAACGCTTGACGTTGAAACACCAAGTGTCACGCGATCTTGCGGTATGATCTAATGTTATTGGGCGGCCGAGACGCGGCCTGTCAATCGGGCCCTTTGATTGCTGCATATAGTCAAGCTTCCACTTTTTGGCTCGCCGACGACACGACGGTAGCGCCCGTGCCGTCGGAGCGGCTCAGGGTTGCAGAGACGGCGCCGGCGCGGCTGAGATTATGATGCTTGGATCGGCCTATAGCTGCCCCCATGAGCCAAAGCGCCCATAGCGTGCGTGCTGTCTTATTCACTATCGCCACCTTCATCGGCCGACACTTGACCAAACTCATGATCCATCCCAGCTGCGATTCGCCGTCAACGCAGATCGAGCGCCATTGGATCAACAGCGTGCGCAACTAGGAGTTCGGCGTTTGCTGATGCCAGTCAGCGCGCCCTTGCATTCGGCAGGCTTCGCGGCCGGTCGGGGATGTTCCGCAAGGCTAGGAGCAAGAGAGACCAACAGAAGAAGGGGCGGACCCGCCTGCGCGAGTCCGGTGCAGACAAATGGACAAGAGAGAAATCGAAGAGCTGCGCCAAAAGGTTGGCTGCGCGGCCCTGCTGGAGAAAGACGGCTGGAAGGTCGACGTCAAGGAAAGCACACGACGCGCGATCAAATATCGCCGCGACAGCAATATCATCATCGTCATCCACGAAGGCCGCGGCTGGTTCGACCCGTTGTCGCCGGCAAAAGGGGACGTATTTTCGCTCGCCGAACATCTTGGATCTGTCGGTTTCCTTGACGCATGCGACCGTGTTGCGGAAATGATTGGCTTCGTCCCCAGCACACCGGCGTGGCAGCATCCGACAACGCCGAAGGCGCTTGGGTCTATTGCTGAGCGGTGGGGACATCGTGTCAAGCCGCGCCCCGGCTCGCGAGCCTGGCGCTATCTCACCGATGAACGCGGGCTGCCGGCCGATATCGTGAGGCAGGCGGTCGTCTGCGATCGTTTGCGTGAGGGGCCAAAGGGCAGTATGTGGGCGGCACATAGCGATTCTGCTGGAGTGCTCACGGGGTGGGAGGAGCGTGGACCGGCATGGCGCGGCTTCGCCAGTGACGGCGCCAAGGAGCTGTTTCGCTTCGGACCGGCCAGGTCCGAGCGGATTTGCATTACTGAGGCGGCCATCGATGCCATGAGCCTCGCCGCGATCGAGGTCCACCGCTCCGACACCCTTTATGTCAGCACCGGAGGCGGCTGGTCGCCGGCGACCGATGAAGCTATCCGCAGCTTGGCCAGGCGCGCCAACGCCCGGCTTGTGGCAGCAACCGACAACAATCGACAGGGTGACGTCTACGCTGATCGCGTTCGTGCCATCGCCGCGGAAGCGAGCGTGCACTATGCGCGATCGCGACCGTGCGCCGGCGACTGGAATGAGGATCTGACGGGGCTGGCGAAGAGACGGAGAACAGCTGAGCAAGTCGACGGCGGAGGCCCGCCCGACGCTGCGGACCTCGCGGGTGGCTGCGGCGTCAAGGCTCCCGCATGATCGCGATGGCGAGGCTTGCACCTGAGCGATGCGACGGGGAAGTCCGAATAAAGAGGGAGAAAATAGGAAGAGGGTAAACCGCTGCCGCATGCCCGGCCAGCGCGTCAAGGGTGAAGCTTCGCCCGCGTTCCGCGGCCCTTGACCCGCCGGACCTTCGATGTGGCCGGCGAGGAGGTCTGATGAAGGACTGAAGTGACGAAGAGATCACGCCGATCGCTCGCGCTTCAGTCCGGCCAGGCCAAGAGGAGCCGCCGATGCACACCTCACCCACCATCCGTAAAGTCTTCGAGGGCGTCGCGACGCGCCCCGAGATGTACCGCATGTTCAACCGCCATCGCGGCGATCCGGCGATGGCCGAAGGCGACGCCGCCCAACTCTTCGCTGGCGAATGGTTCGAGCTCGCCGAGCGCGAACACGACTACATGCTCGAGATCCTGCCGCCACTGTGGATGCGAGGCGATATGTTCGCAATGCGTGAATTCATGACGGCAAGCGTGACAAGCGGTTTCCTGTCACTGTCGATTGACGGGCAGATGCGCTGGTTCCACGGCTACTGCGACTTGTCAGACAGAGCGTCGCCAGAGCGGATGAAGGCCGCGATCATCGAGCGCGAGTCCCGTCCTGTCCGCGCGATGACGCGCGAAGAGCGGCTCGAGCACATCTGGTCGAGCACGCACGACGACTACCGCGGCTACGCTGGCGAGCGCTGGCCCGCCCCCGTGCGCGGCCACCGCACCGTGCTCGTGCAGCGGGAGGGTCGCATCGTGCGACAGGGCAACCAGCACAACGAGATAGACATCTTCGCCTATGCGACCGAAGGCAGCCTCGATCCGCAGATGTGGCAGAACAACGAGCGCAAGGCCCGCTTCATCGCTGCCGCGCTATCCGGCGACACCTCGATCCGGCGGCTTGAGGACATGGGAGAGAGCCAGGCCAACCAGTTCGCCATGGCAAAGGCCATCGCGTCGGGCGATCCGCGCTTGATGCAGAAAGCTGGCCTCGAAGCCGACATCGCCCGGCTCGAACGGCTGCGGGCTGCGCACATCGACGATCAGCACGCGGCGCGGCGGCAGATGCGCGATGCCGAACGCGAGATCGAGCTCTCCATCCGTCGCATCGGCGAGATCGACCGGGACATCGAGCGTCGTATACCGACCGCCGGTGACGCCTTCACCATGGCGGTGACGGGAGATCCTCATGTTGAGCGCAAGCTCGCCGGCCGCGCGCTGATGAAGGAGATCCTGACGCAGGTGCAGCTTCAGCACGAAGGCGAGACCGTCATTGCCTCGATCGGTGGTTTCGACATCAAGTTCAGCGGCGAGCGAGTCGGCCGGGACGACTATCGCTACACCACGATGCTGCTGCGGACTGGCGGCGAATACGAGATCGAGTTGCCGGTGACGGTCACGCCGATCGGCGCGATCGCCCGTATCGAGCACGCGCTGGCCGAGTTCGAGGGCGAACGGGAGCGCTATCGCCAGCGCCTCGCCGACGCCCGCCGACGGCTTGCGTCTTACGAGTCCCGCGATGGCGGGGACGTCGCCTTCGCCGGCGAGCTTGCCGAAAAGCGACGGCAGTTGGCTGAGGTGGAGAAGGCGCTGGCGGAGGACAACGAAAACGCCGACGAACTGGCCGCGGTCGCATGAAAAAAGACGAGAGAGGAAGGGAAAAGCCCCGCTCGCAGATCGGGCGGACCGCCGGCGCTGGCGCTCAACCGCCGCCTGCGCGATCCCAGCCCCGTCGTCCTGCGCAGGGCTTTGCCCCGCTGGGCCTGCCGGCCAGGGATGCTCGGCCGCAGTTGCACCGGCCCGTCCGCTCAGCAGGGCCCAGGGGTGTCTTCGGGAAGAAGACGAGAGGTGGCCGGCAGCGCCGGTCCACAATCCCAAAAAGGAGTGTTCCCATGCAACTCATCAAGGTCGATCCGCGCGCGCTGAAGGAGAATCCCGACCGCATGCGCCAGACGAAGTCGACACCGCAGGCCGACGCCCTGCTGCTGGCCACGATCAAGGCCGTCGGCATCGTCCAGCCGCCCGTCATCACGCCTGAGACAGGGGGCGGCAACGGCTACGTCATCAATGCCGGCCACCGCCGCGCGAAGCAGGCGATCGCCGCCGGCCTTGAGGAGATCGACGTGCTCGTCGACGAGGCGGCGAACGACAACGGCGCCATGCGCTCGATGGTCGAGAATATCGCCCGCGAGGCGCTGAACCCGGTTGACCAGTGGCGCGCAATCGAGCGTCTGGTCGCGCTCGCTTGGACGGAGGAGGCGATCGGCGTCGCGCTCGCGCTGCCGCTGCGTCAGATCAGGAAACTACGTTTGCTGGCTAACGTGCTGCCGGCGATGCTCGACCACATGGCCAAGGGCGATATGCCCGACGAGCGCCAGCTCCGCACAGTCGCTGCCGCCTCGGTCGACGAGCAGAAGGAGGTCTGGAAGAAGCACAAGCCGTCGAAGGCCGATCCGCAGGTCTCGTGGTGGAGTGTAGCACAAGCGTTGCAGAAGACCCGGATGTTTGCTCGTCACGCCAGCTTCGGCGACGACCTCGCGAAGGCCTACGGCATTCATTGGGTCGAGGATCTCTTCGCTCCCGCCGACGAAGACAGCCGCTACACCACAGACGTCGAGGCCTTCCTCGGCGCGCAGCAGGAGTGGATGACGGCCAACCTGCCGAAGAAAGGCATTATCGCCGAGACCACCAACTACGGCGAGGTGAAGTTGCCGCCAAAGGCCGAGCGGGTCCACGGCAAGCCGGCGAAGTCGGACTGCACGGCAATGTATCTCGACCGCGACGGCCGCGTGCAGACGGTGCACTACCGCATGCCTGCGGCGAGGAATCCGAAGGGTAAGACCGGCTCAGGCTCTGACAACGCTCCGGACGATGTTGGCGAAGTCTCGAAGCCACGTCCCGACGTGACGCGCAAGGGCGTCGAGATGATCGGCGATTACCGCACCGACGCGCTGCGCGAGGCGCTCGGCCGCGCGCCGATCGAGGACGATACGCTGATGGCGCTGCTGATCCTCGCCTTCGCGAGCCAGAACGTGTCCGTGACGACGGGAAGCGGTGGGACCTATTGCGGCCACAGCCGGCTTGCCAAGAACGCGGCGGCACTGTTCGACGGCGCCGGCAAGCTCTCCTTCGACATGGACACGCTTCGTGTCGCGGCGCGCACCATGCTGGTCGACGTATTCTCGTGCCGGGAGAACGCTACCAATAGCGGCATCGTCGCCCGCGTCGCTGGCGAGGTGATCGGCGCGGACACTTTCCTGCCGAACATGGGCACGGATGACTTTCTCTCCTGCCTGTCGCGCACAGCGCTCGAGGCCTCGTGTAAGGACACGCCCGTTTTGCCGCGCCAGCGTGTGAAGGACACGCGCGCCGCCCTCGTCGAGCATTTCAAGGAGGGCCACTTCGTCCATCCCGCAGCGCTGTTCGCGCCGGACGACATGAAGCTTTCGCAATGGCTATCGTCGGGCGAGACGCCGGCAGACGCCGACGAAGCTGACGAGGACGCCACCGGCATGGGAGACGACCTCTCTGACGAAGAGCCCGAGGCATTCAGGGAGGCGGCCGAATAGAGGAACGCGCCTTTTCTTCCGAACGATCCACCGCCGCCGGCCCAGCCGGCGGCGGCTTTGTTTCCACGCACACGCAACTGAGGAGGACACGATGTCCGCGCACACGATCTTCGACAACGCACCCATCGGCTCGATTATCGCCTGGTCCGACGGAACACCGCAGCCGCCGGCGCGCTTCAGGAAGAAACTCGCCGCCTGACAGTCAAGCAATAGCAGGGGCCGCCTGATCCGCAAGCAGGGCGGACGAGGCGTCGGCAATGTCTCGCTGTCGGCCTGTTTCACCCTGCACGAGGTCGACTATGGCGCCGGCGGCGTCATCGCGATCCGCGTCCACCGGACGTTTTCGCTCGAATCGAAGCTCCACTTCACCGTCGTCGAACCTCCGGCCATCGGCTCGGTCCGCGTGCTCGACCGCTCCGGCGACGACGCCGAACTCGTCCATCTCGCCACGAATGAGGCCGACGCGAAGGTGTGGCTGACGCGCCACGGCTATCCGCACGCGGTGCTGGAAGAAGTGACGGCCGACGAGGCAGGCGCTGACCTCATTGAGGGGAGGACCGCGGCATGAATGCGTCATCTCCCGCTTCCGACGAAGCCCCTGAAACCCCGGGCATCTCTTTTGGCCGAAGCTGTGACGGCCTTCTCGTCGCGCTTGTCGGCGAGACGGCCTTTGCGATGGCACCGGCCCGCGACGGGCGGCATTATCTCGTGACGGGCTGGCGCATCTCCCGCCCGATGGGCGAGTGGACGCGCGGCGATTTCTACGGACATTCCGGCGAGCTCGCTGACGAGACGGCTTTTCGTAACGCTGTGCTCGAAAACGCCGAGCATCAACGCGAGCGCAGGATGCTCGGTCGCGTCGAAGTCCATTCGCGCGACCGCACGCCTTGGGGCGCCTCGCAGGGCGCAACGGTCTACGCCGAAGGCGTTACTGCGCATTCCACGGCGGGCCACGGCGGTTTCAAGCTCTCGGCCGAACGAAACCGCAAGGTCCATCCCCTGCTGCGTTCGAAGAGTGGCTGGTACGAGGAAGACGCCGAATGGGCGATCGTGGCGATCACCTTCCCGCATCTCTTCACGGCGTTCGGACGTCGTTGCGCCGAGAGAACGATCAAGGACAGTTGGCCGGACGCCTGGGAAACGATCTTCGGCGCGATCCTCAAGCCGGGCGAGTCCTACGAAAAGGACCGCCGCGCCTTTGAGCAGGCGCACGCGCGGGACTGGATCGTCGTGTCGGCTATCACCTCGAAGCACGCGCTCGGCTTCGTCGAAACTGTCGCCACGCCGGGTGGAAAGCGCGGGCCGGGGACTGAGGAGCGTCGCTTCCTGGTCCCGTCCGACGAATATCACGTCGGCCGCTTTGGCTTCGTGATCGACGAGGCCCGCCATCAGCTCTACGGCGGCCCCTCCGACTTCGTCGGCTGGAGGTGACCCATGCCCTGGCGCCTCATTGCCAAAGCCTTCGGCTGGCGCGCGGCCACTGACGAGGACGGCGAAACGCCGGTCGTCGTCGTCTGGTATCCGCGGCTCCGACGGCATTTCACCGGCACCGACGCTTGGAGGCACGCCGTGCGCATATCCATCCACGCGCCGAAGCCCCACCCGGCTGACGTTGACAGAAAGGAGATTCAGCCATGAAGGCCTACCTCTCCGCCCTCAATCTTCTCGTGCACGCGCACTATCATCCCGAGAACGCCATGGCCGACGGCCTCGGCGGCATCCTCGCCCCTGACATGCGCAAGCACGCCGGCGCCAATGCGGCGCTCATCGACGGGGCGGTCTCCGGCGACGACATCGCCTCATGCATCGCCGCTGTCTCTCTCCCGGACGACTGCATGCCGGACAAGTCCGCGTCCCCCTTGTGGCCTGTGGGGACGGAGCGATGATCGAGCCTCAAGACCGACGCTTCCTCACGCGCATGGAAGCCGCGCAAGCCGAGACGCAGCGCCATCTCGGCGTCATCGAACGCCAGATCGCGGCACGCGCCGAACGGCTGACGATCACTGACCGGGCAAAGCGCCGGCAGCATGGCCGGAGCGCATCGAGCTGGACGAACGCGGATGTGCGGCTGTTTCAGCAGCATGTCGCGGAGCTCGCCTTGGCCCGTCGCGGCGAGATCGACTCTCTCACGCGCAAGCTCGATCGGCAGGAGACGGCGATCGCCGAGTTTCGGACGCGTCATCGCGTTTCCGCTGCGTGGCGGTGAGAGGCGAAGGACCCACCGATTGGAACGTGAGCGGCGCGCGCGAACACTTCATGTCGAGGCGGAGAGTTCAGCGGGTTTGGTCCAACCTCTCACGGTTTCGGCGGCGTGCTGACCCTTGGCCGTCACTCCCTCGGTTTGTGCTGCGGTCTGAACCGGCCGCGATCCGCTTCAAGGGCAAGTCGCGAGGCGATCGGCGGCCGCCGTCTCGCGATGGGGGCCGCGTTCTTCGCAGGCCTGAAGGCCCGCTCGCCCGCAACCCACCCATGCTCGCCTTGGCAGCCACCGCCCCCTGAAGCGGCCCGCTGAAGCCGGTTCTGGTCGACCGCACCCGAGGGAGCGACGGACAAGGGCCCGATCGCGTCCCAAGGCGAAACCGAGAAAGGATCTCATGATGACCAGGACCGCCCGCTCCCCCCGCTCCTCCGCCCGTGTCATCCCGCTCCGCCGCGGTACGACGCTCGAAATGGTCCGCCTCGTCTGCCCCGACTCCGCACAGACACTGCGCATCTCCGAGAGCTTCGGCCTTGCGGTCCTCGACAGCGACGGCATCCGCGACTTGCACGAGCGGCTCGTTATCGAGACCGCCGACGCACTCAAGGATGGCCTGAGTGAACGCGCCATGCAGATTCACCTGCAACGGATCGTCGGTGCTTATGTCGGGTCGGCCCACGGCGCCGGCCAGTTCTACACCCGAGCTGTCACCGAAGCGCGAGATGCGACCGCCAAGCTCGCCAACGACAGCCGCGATGAGGACCTCGATGGTCCGGTCGGCTTCGATAGCCAGGCACAGCGCAAGCGTGAATTCGCCGCCGACATGGGCGCGCAAGCTCACGCGCTTCGCGTGGCCGCCGAGGGCGCCGTCGCCGCCTACGAACAGGTCGTCGGCGAGACCTGGAAGCCTTTCGAGCGTCCCGTCGACAACACGACCGATACCGTCGGCCGGAAAGCGGCCAAGGCGCAGATGTCGGCGTTCGACTGACCGCCGGCGCGGGGCCTCGGCCCCGCGCCTCTTCCACTGCCGCCACCTGATGGGCCGGTCCGCGAGACCGGCCCTTTTTTGTGTCGCCGCTGCAACAAAGGAAGCCGCCTCCGGTGCCCCTCGCCGTCGCGGGCCCCTCCCGGGCCGTGGTCCTGCGCCGGACCCGATGTCCGCGCAACGGCTTCGCCGTCCTTCGCGCTGCTTCGGCCCTTCGGGTGCGCGGACTTCGAGCCCGGCGGTGGCGGACCCCGCGAGGGGCCGCGATGGGCGCGGCCTCCCGAACGGAGGTTATTATAATGAGCAGGAACAGGGAAAAGTCGCGAGGCGACCTGTACGCCCGCATCACGGACCGCATCATCGCCGAGCTCGAACGCGGTGTGCGCCCCTGGGTTCAACCCTGGACCGCCGCGAATATAGCGGACCGCATCACCCGACCGCTGCGACACAACGGCCAGCCCTATACGGGCATCAACGTCTTGCTGCTTTGGTCAGAAGCCATCGCGCGCGGCTTCTGCTCGCCGATCTGGATGACGTTCAAGCAGGCCAGCGAACTTGGCGCGCATGTCCGTAAGGGTGAGACCGGCAGCACTGTGGTGTATGCAAGCCGCTTCACCAAAACGGAGACCGACGCTCACGGCGACGAAATCGAACGGGATATCCCCTTCCTCAAAGCCTACACCGTCTTCTGCGTCGATCAAATCGATGGCTTGCCCGCGCATTACTACGGTCGGCCGCCCGTCGTCACATCAACGATCGAGCGCAACGCGCACGCCGACGCTTTCTTTGCCAACACCGGGGCGATTGTTCGGCACGGCGGCTCGATGGCGTTTTACGCGCCTTCGTCCGATCATATTCAGATGCCGCCGATCGAAAGTTTCCGCGACGTGGCCTCCTATGTTGCCGTCAGAGCCCATGAGACCGTGCATTGGACCGCTCCCGCTCACCGCGTCAATCGCGATCTCAGCCGTTACGGCAAGGATCGGAGCGAACGCGCGCGCGAAGAATTGATTGCGGAACTCGGCAGCTGCTTCCTCTGCGCGGATCTCGGGATCTCTCCCGAACTCGACCCGCGGCCGGATCATGCGAGCTATGTCAAGTCGTGGTTGGAGGTCTTGTCGAATGAGAAGCGCTTTATCTTCTCGGCTGCCGCGCATGCGCAACGCGCCGTCGCTTATCTGCACGACTTGCAGCCCAAAGCAGCTGACGTCGAGGAGGCAGCATGATGAGCGCACAGCGTGATTGGGGCCGGCGCGTACCGGCCCGCACTTATCCGGCGATCAGCGCAGGGACCGCGGCCCCTTTGCTTGGCCGCCACGTCGAGGCCCCTTTATTCCTCATGCTGCGCGACCTGACAGGGATCTAGCTTCCTTCGAGGGCGGCCGCCGTTCTGGCTTTGCACAGGTCGTCGGCTTTGCCGAGCAAATCTCGTTCGCGGCCTGCGGGTTCACTTTGCGGGTCGCGTGATTCTTGACGGCTGAGCAGCGTGCTTACCTTCCGGGTTCGGGCCTCGACCAGCAAGCTTGAGGAATTGTCAGATGTGCGGTGAGCGGTGATCGGGTTCTTTCCTCGGTCAAGGTTTCGATGATCGCAGTTCGTGTTCTTGGCCGTTTCTTCTGGCACACCCACGTCGTCCTTGATTGGCATGTCTGACCGAAGGGCGGCGTCGCTTAAGCGCCGCCTCGCTCTTATCCCCGCAACAGCCGGTTACGACTTTCTTCCCCTGGACCGCTGCGCGTCCATTCCTCGCGCAAGACAAGAAAGTCGTGCCCTGGCTGCCCTCTACTGCGTGCCGGCCCCTGCGGGGTGCGGGTCGACCGCCTCCGGTCTGTCGCCAGCCATCGAGGCCGCGATGGGCGTGGCCCGGAAACTGAAAAAGGACACGACAATGGCGACCATCGGCACCTTCACCTCGACCGGCAACGGCTTCACCGGCACGGTTCGCACCCTCGCCCTCAATGCCAAAGCCAAGCTGGTGCGGGTCGAGAACCCCTCCGACAAGGGACCACACTTCCGCATCTTCGCCGGTAATGTCGAGCTAGGAGCGGCTTGGCAGAAGACCGCCAGGGACACCGAGCGCGATTACCTCTCGGTCAAGCTGGACGACCCGAGCTTCCCGGCTCCAATCTATGCCACCCTGATTGAGGTGGAAGGCCAGGAAGGTCTTCAGCTCATCTGGTCCCGCCCCAGCCGGGACTGAGGGCCCGCGAGAGCGGCCTCGCCGAAAGGCGGGGCCGCGTCTGCATTGACACCAGCAGATGTGCGCACGCTCAGGGCCTCAGGCGCGGGTATGGAGCCGTTTAGCTTATTGTTACGAGGGTATGAACCGACCAGTTTGAAACTCGAGGCCAAAGTCGTAGTTGGACTACGATAACGAACATTAATCTAAGCGAGGAGAGTGAGCTTTATCGATCCCGCACCAGGAGCCCGATTAGCCCTGCGAGGCCTAGCTCCGCGACGAGATCCTGCGTCGCGTCGGGGTGGCGAGTTGCTCCGCGACCATCCGCCGAGCCGCCCAAACCCCAGCGAACGCTCGGTTGCTGGCCGAGCGAGAGCTATGTCTTGGGAGCGGCGCGAGCCAGCCGTTGCTTCGCCGAATCTGCGCTCGCCGCCGCGAGCAGGTCCGGCCAGTCGGGCGGATTGCCGCGATTGAGCATCCTGCGAAACGCCGCGTAGGCGTCGTCGGCGCTCTCATAAGCGCGCAACGTCGTGTCGTCATTGACCCAGGCCAACACTATCACCTTCGCGTCCGCGGACTGCTGGTAGCGAAAGAACAGCCGGAACTGCTGTAGGAATTTTGCCCGGAACCAATGCTTGTACGCGTCGCCGAGCGTGCCGCCCTGGCGGTAGGCGTCGCGCGTCGGGTCGTTCGGAATGTCTTCGAACGCGACCTTGAGAACGGCTGCGAGTAGTTTTGTAGCGCGCTTCTTCTTGTATCCTTGCGGGTCTTTCTTCCGCGCTTTTTCGACGGCGCCGACCATCGCCTCAAGCTGGTCGAGAAACAACGGGTGCGCGTAGATCGTCCAGCCGTTGATTTCGAGCGTCTTGTGGCTCACGCCTAGTCGTCCGCAAGCGGCGCGTCGAGATCGACCTTAACGCCCTTGACCAGGTCCTTGCCGCGGGACACGAGTGAGCGCGGCACCGGCCGAATCCGCGACGGTTCATTCGCCATGTCGCGCGCGAGAAATGAGAGAAACTTGCCGATCACGGGATCGCCATCCTCGACCTGGGCCACCTTCTTCGCGATCACGACGGTGCCATCCGCAAGCCCGCGAAACACCACCTGATCGCGCTTGCCGAGCGCGAGCATTTTCCGGATTGCCGCGGGCACGGTCGTCTGGCCACGCTCAGTGATGGTGGCGGGAATTTCGAGAATTTCAGCCGTTTTCGCCATGGCCGGCTCCGGGGGTTGCACACTCTTCGATGTAATGCATTTGCATTGTATGTCAAGGCGCCACCGACGCTATCGAGACACAGCAGCAGCCAGGGCGCCCTAGGATGCCGGTGATGCACCGCGTGGTGCGCATTTGGGATCTATTCGCCGGTGCAGCATCTAGCCTACGCTCGGTCGCCAGAATCTCGCGCGCGAAAGTCGCCCCATGCAGAAGCCCCCGCTTGACCCGGATGTCGCCGACGAAGCACCGACCGCCTCCGTTCTGACTGGCTATGACGAAGAGCATCTGGTCACCTACCTGCGCCTGCTCGATGCCGAAGCCGCCGGCGCCGACTGGAAAGAGGTTGCGCGGATCGTGCTGCACCTTGATCCGGCCCAAGAGCCTGAGCGTGCTCGGCGCGCCTGGCAGACACACCTAGCTCGCGCTCGCTGGATGACTGAGTACGGCTATCGGCATTTGCTTCGCGGCGGGGCGCCGCATTGATCGCGTCTGGGCCTGCCACCTGCTCGAGCAACGCGAAGTCAGCAAGGCCGCGGCCTCAATCAAGGGGATCAAGTCTGAGTTTGACGTTTCACGTTGGCAGCGGCTAATGCCGGTGCATCGTTCGGCATGCTCTTGTCTCGCCGTTTCCTGCGGCAGGCCTGCGGCGATCACGCGTTCGAGGATTGCGCGTCGCTCGCTCGGCCCCTCGTGGCGTCTCGCTATCCTTGAATTCCACACCGAATTGTTTCAAGCATTCCGCCGGTGCGTCACGCCTGAAGACGCAGCCGCTGCCGCACTCTTTCGTAGAGCTGCACTTCGGCCTTCTGCAAGAGTTCGATAACGACGGCGAATTGCTGCCGATCGACATGGGTGGCCCAGCCGCTTTCGCAGCGCACGACAAGATAGTAGCTATCCCCATAGTCCTCGATGCCACGTTTGAACGTGACGGTGGCGGATTGGACGGTCCCCTTCTCCCTCGCCTGGGGACCGGGAACGAGATTGCAATTGTATCTCCCGGCGAGCTCCGGAAATGGACCATCGTCTTGCTCGCGCTTTCGATAGTGCTCGAAGATCAGATCAGGTTGGCAGCCCCGAATCAGCCGGAAGCTCATGCCGACACCTGCATAATCGGTTCGCGTGTGTCGCACCGGTGGATCAAACGCCAGCGTCACGCGAATGCAGCGTTCCCCATTTCCCGCTTGAAACGCTTCGGGAATTGGAATGCGATAGACGGCAAAATGGTCGAGGGCGAGCTCGTCTTCTGCGTAGAGCGTGACGCGCGCGTCGTCGGAGAAGGCCGCGCGTTCCAGATCGACGAGGCCGTGCTCGCAGATCGCGCGCGTCGCGTCCACACCAAGCAGCTGAAGCCGCTCCTGGGCTGGCTGCGGGATTTCCGCGGAACCCACGATGAGCGCGCGCACCAGATTGGCTGAGGCATGCGGGAAGCGCGTCAGGATCTGAGCGGCGCCGAACGCAACTCGTGGGGCGGCATAGGATGTGCCCGAACCCGCCGTGAACAGGCGATCAAGATAGCTGTGATACAGCGTCAGGACGCCAGCGCTGCCGACATCCTCCCCGCCCCGCAGACGCGCGACGATGGGGTCGAAGATCAGCGTGCCGCCAATCTCGACCACGTCAGGCTTCGTGGCCCCGCCAGGCCCCGGTCCGATCCGGGAAAACGGCGCCGGCTCGTGCAGGAGCGTGATCGGGCGCACGCCCACATCCTCGGCCCGATCCGGATCGAGGCCCTCGCCATGCGCGAGCGCGCCGACGGTGATCACATTCAATGCGCCCGCGGGCTCGAAGAATCGATTGGCGTCCTCCAGAAGATAGCGCGGATATTCGGTCACCGCCTGTTCCAGGCGATTGCCGCCTCGCGGGCTGCGGTTTCCGGAGGAGACGATGATGACGACATCGAGCTCACGCGCCAGTTCATCGAGCGTGGCCGCCCACGTCCCCACCTTGCCGCCGTCGAAAACGCGTCGGCGATCGGCCAGGGCAACGACGAAGATCCGACAGCCGAAGCGCAGGTTCAGCGTCGTGATCGCCTCGCGCATCTGGGAGGGCACGAGGCGGCGATCGTCAAAGTCACCCCGGTCGTTCACGACCTTCGCCGCACAGATACGGGCGCCGCGTTGCAATGCGCCGGCGGCAAGCTGTGCGCGCAGGTCACCAAACACGGCGACGCCGGCGACCCGGGTGCCGTGACCCCAAACGTCCGCCGTGCCGAGATCGGCGGGAACGCCGATCGCGCCGGCGACAATATCCGCCAAGAACGGGTGATCGTTGACGCCGCTGTCGATGATGCCGATGAGCGGCGCGTCCTCGGCAAGCGCGTTCAGCGCGGGAGCATCGGCCAGCGTCAGGTCGAGCGCTTCCGCCGTCGTCACATCCGGCGCAGGTGGCAGATCGATCGTCGCCACCTCCTCGATTGTAAGCAGGGTGCGAATGAGTTCGCCCGTCAGGCGCGCGCGAAACATGCTGATCGAGGGACCGATGTAGCGATCCAAGACCTCACCGGCCCGGGCCTCGACGTAACGGATGACCTCCTCGATCTTGCGTTCCCGCAGACGGCGCTCGCCGAGGTCCCAAAGCTCGATATCGACCAGGTAGGATGTTTGGGGCACAAAGTCGTTGAGGTCCGCAAACCCTTCCTCCTGAAAGCGCGAACCAATCCGGTCCCGGGGCTCGACTGACCCAATGCTCTCGATTCCTGCCACGAAATTGTTGTACGGCGCATGCTTCTGGCCGGGCGGCGCGCCGCGCTGGTAGGCATCGAGGCGGGCGCGGAAGTCCTGCATGTCTTCGTTCGAAGCGAACAGCACGAGCGTGCGGTCTGCATCGCTCGACAAGACCGTAAGCCCCAAACGTTCTCAGTCCTCCTCAAGGAGGGCGCCCGTCATTTGCACGCGCAGGATCAGAGAGAGGCGCGATTGAAATCGCGTTCCTGCACCTGCTTGCGGCGGTCGATGATCATCGACTTGACCGCCTGCGTGCAGACCCGCTCGATCTCGGCGTAGGAATAGCCTTCCAGCGCCGCGGCATGCTGCATCGGATCGAAGGCGAGGGCGACATTCTTGAACCTCAACCGCAAGAATCGCCCGATCATCGACCGGCCAGGTTTGTCGAACCAGACGACCTCGTCGAACCGCCGCCAGACTGCGGGATCGAGCGATCGGTCCAGGTTCGTCGCGGCGATCAAGAAGCCCTTCGGCTGGATATGGTCGATGAACAACAACAAGCTGTTGACGACGCGGCGTAGCTCATTGTGCTCGCTGCTGTCATCGCGCGAGCGCGCCAGCGCGTCGAATTCGTCAAAAAACAGAACGCAAGGTTGCTTGCGGGCGAACTCGAAGATCTTGCGGACATTGCCGGCCGTCTCGCCCAAGTAGGACGAGATCAGCCGGTCAAGCTTGACGAGGAAGAGCGGTAGTCCAAGCTCCGCGGCGAAAATCTCCGCGCACAGCGTCTTGCCGCAGCCCGGCGGCCCGCAGAACAGGAGTTTCGAGCGCACCTTGAGGCCGTGGCGCCGGATTTCATCGGCGCGGCGAAACTCTTTGACGAGGCCAAGCAGTACGCGCACGTTCGTCGCGCCCAGGACGATGTTGTTCCGGCTGTGGCGTGGCTCAACCCGCTCGATAAAATCCGCCGCCGCCTCGGGAAAGGGAATGAGGGGCGCGAGCGCCTTGGGACCGCTCGGCCGGCTCGGGCCAGCCTCGAGCGTCTTGCGCAGGCTGCGCGCCAGAACGCGATTATTCTTCTTTTCCTCCTCGTCGATGATTTGCTCTGCCACGGCGCGGAACTCATCGTCCCGACCGTAGCTGGCCAGCAATTTTTTCATCAACTCCCCGCGGGCCATGGCTCTGCTTTACTTTCCCCTGTGGGACGAATCATAACCTCAATCGAAGCGTTTCACGATGGGGTTACTGCCCGATTTAAACAACGCAAATGGCCGACGGGTGGCCACAGATGGCAAATTGGATGTCCGAAAGACATATACTGACTTCGGACAAACCCGATCCAACCAGCGCGCGCCTTTTCAGAGGATCCCCCACGCCCGGTAGCGTCCCCGGCCGGTCGCCTCGCGGAGGCCGAGCTCCGCGACGAGGTTTTGGGCCGCACGGGGCGTGATCCCGAGCTCTTCGGCGATCATGCCGGCCGAGACGATCGGGCGGTTCAGCACGTAATCGAGGAGCGCCGGCAGCTTTGAAGTGGCGCGACGGCCGGCGAGTTTGCGGGTGAGCAGGTTTCTGGTCATCAGCCAGCGGTCGTGGTCCTTGCGGCCGGCCTCGGCCGCGGCCGTCATCGCCTCGAGCTGCACCGCGAGCCGCGCTGCGGCGTCGCGCGGCCGCCGGCGCTCACGCGAGATGCTTTTCAGCCCGGCATGCAGGCACGGCAGATGCCAGCGTGTCTTGCCGCGCGCGCGCAACACGCCAGCTGCGAGCAGGCGGCCGAGCCAAGGCGTGTGCTCGAGCGGTTCGATCGCGTCCCAGGCATCCGCGGCGATCGCCGCCGCCAGGGTCGGCGGCAGCGCGCGGGTCTCGTCGACGACGGCGCGCCAGTCGTCGAGGCGGCCGTCCTCGTCCCAGTCGGGATCGTGGACGAGGGAATCCCGCTCCGGCCGCGACCGCGCCTCGTCGGCGAGCCTGCGCTCCGCCCTGGCGTTCGCGGCGTCGACCGCGGCGAGGGCGGCGGCCAGATGGGGATCGGTGTTGATGGCATCAAGCGGCCCTTCGAAACCCACCTCCTCCCGCTCCGCGTCCTCGTCGACCCCAAGACTTCCCTTGACTTCCTTCCGGTTGCCCGTCCCCTCCTCTCGCCCGCTCCGTCCGCGGAGGCCAGCGAGCCCGGCAACGGACTGCGCCCAATCGGGCTTCGCCTCGGCGATGCGCCGACGGGCGCGCAGCACGGCATGAGCCCGGGTCAGCTCGTGGGTCGGGGCGCGGACGTCCATGCCGGCGTCGTGGAGGACGAGGTCGTCGAGGTGGACAAGTTCGCCGTCGAGCCACAGACTGGCGCAGGCGTCGGCGAAGTGCATCCGGCTGATCGCGCCGTCGCGTATTGGGCTTTTGGCCAGCCGCTCGTCGAGGCGGGCGAGCGCATCCTCGGCCGCGGCGAGCGGCCCGGCGAGCTGGGCCCAGGGCAGCGGTGCGGGGATTTTGTAGCTGGGCAGCAAGGCCTTGATAACCTTAACAGGAAGCGGCGAAACGGAAGCTAACACAGCTTTGGCTTCCGTCATAGCGGGGCCTGTTCCCGGCCACCTCCCACTATCGATAACCACCCCTTATCGATAGCGTTGGACGTCACGGCGCAAATCAGTGATTCTGAGCTCTGGGGAGCCCCGGACATCGCATCGTCTGGGCACCCGATCGGCCCGTGAGCCCGCCATGCTGAGGCGCTTTGCCGTTCCGGAAGACAAAGTCCCCTGCCCCTCCGGTTGCAGGGACGGCCTGGCGGCTGCCTCAGGCGGCCTCGATGTCGGTCTGCGGAAAGTCGCCGCCCTTGAACATCAAGGGCTGGCCCAGATGCCGGGCACAGGCATAGGCAAAGCAGTCCCCGAAATTGAGGCTCGCCGGATGCCGGCCCTTGCCGAACCGGTCGAAGGCGTCGAGCGCGATCCGTGCCGTCTCCGGCGGCACCGCGACCACGGCGATCTCCATCAGCGCGAGATAGTCTTCGACCGCCTCCGCAGCGGCGCTGACCGAAAGTTTCAACACGCGCGCCACCGCGGCCGCCGCCTCCCACACCGCCAGCGGCGAGGTCAGACGCGTTCCGGTCTGCTGCAGGCGGGCCAAAAGCTCACGCGCCTCGTCCTCGTCGGTCAACAAGGCAGTCAGCGCCGAGGCGTCGATGAACATCAGGTGTCCTCATACAGGCTGTCGCGGAACGCCTTGTCGGCGGGCTGGCCCTGCGCCGGATTGCCCTTGGCGCGCAGATCCCGGCAGAACTGGACGCCGAGGTCGACCAAAGACGGCTTGCCCTGCTCGCGCTCGAGCTCATGGGCGAGTGCGGCGTGCACGGCTTCGGTGAGGCCGATTTTTTTTAGCGCCGCCACCTTGCGGGCGAGCGCGTCGGTCTCCGGATTCTTGATGTGGAAAGCCATGCGCATTCCTCTAGATCGTACCGTGTATCCGTATATATCACCTCGGATACACAGAAGGAAGGGCCGGTTGCACCATTGGCAGGGCCAACAAGGTCCTGGGCCCCGCCGATTCGGCCCCCCGCTCAGGGCGAGGGGGCGCAGCCTGCCGATCGCGCGCCACGCAAATCCCGGCAATCCCGCTAAAGCGCGTGGCCCTCGCGGCGTGTGAGGTGGCTTTTATGGTTAATAGTCAATGAACGCCTCCCCTCTCCGTCTCCCTGACGCTGGTTCCATCGAGGCCGTCCTGGCAGACCTCGATCCGGCCTCGGCTGACGACGACCTCGTCCCAGCCCTCGCACACGCCTTCCCATGCTTTCAGTTCAGCGTCGCGCGGATCGACGATGACTACTGGCGCGACACCCGTTCGGTAATTCGACCGGATGGCGCGCGGATTGGCGAACTGCGGCCCTGGATGACGGCGGAGCTCGCCAAGGACGGCGGCGCTATCGATGCGCTTTGGCGCCGCCTGAAAGAGACGGACCTGCAGATCACGGAGTGGCGCGGCACCAGCGCGTTTGTCTTCGCGCCGACCGGGCCAGGCGCAGCCGACTATGTTCAGATCGCGCTCGGGCGGGAAATCGAATGGCGGGCCGGCCCGATCGTCAATCCGAACTACCGCCCGTTTGGCCAAGAGGAACTGCTCGATCCGAGCTGGCCCCGCACCGATCAGCCGCCTCAGTCGGACCGCCTGGCCGGTCCGGTCTATCGCCTCCTCGGCCGAGCCGGCGGCGCGGTGATACACGTTCGCAGTTTTCTCGATCGTTGCGGCCGCATCGAACGCGAGAAACGCGAAGCCAAGCGGCCCGAGATGGAGGGGCGTGTCATTCGCGAAGTCGGACCTTGGGGGACGCGCGAAACCCCGTTTCTCGAGGCGGTCCCGGATTGGTTCGAGTACGTGCCGCGGGAGTTACGGTTCTTTCGGGACTGGGAGGACTCGAGCGCCAGGCCGCATCGCGTCTTCGAACATTGGGCGCTCGATGTCCGCGATTATACGCACAAGGGAGAGCGCGAAGTCGGCTTTATCCCCCGGCCGCTGCAGCCGCTGGCCGAGCGCCTCGCGCCGCCAAAGGATGCGTCCATTCATATCCTGATGGACCGGATCGAGGCCGTGGACCGCGAGATCGGCCTGCCCTTCGGTTGGTTCTTCCTGATGACCCACGGCCACTGGGTCGATCCCGACGTCGGCCTGGCGATTGCGCAAGGCCTGAAGGCGCAGCGCGTGCGCCTGCCCGACCCCGACGCCCGCGTGCTGTTGCGCTGGGCGGAACGAACTTACGGCTTCTGACCGAGCTACGCCGATGGACGACATCACCTCCCGCGCGCTGGTCTCCGACCCCGAAACCCGGCGGGCGCTGCAGCTCGATTCGCTCTCGGCGATCCTGCCGATGGAACGGCGCGACCGGCTCGCCGAGCTCCTGACCGACGACGACGTCGAAACGCTGAAGCACCTCGCGCGCGAGGGCATGGGCGAGAATAGTCTGCGGGCCCTGGCCTCGGACCTCGCCTATCTCGAAGCCTGGGCGATGGTGGCGACCGGCGCGGCGTTGCCGTGGCCAGCGTCGGAGAGTTGGCGTTGAAATTCGTGGCGCATCATCTGTGGGACCCGGCCAGGCGCGAGACCGACCCGCAGCACGGCATGCCGGCTGATGTCGCGGAATGGATGCGCGCCGAGTGCTTGCTGCGGAGCGACGGGCCGCATGCGCCGAGCACCGTCAAACGCCGGCTGGCGAGCTGGGGCACGTTGCATCGCTGGAAAGGGCAGGAGCGGCCGTTCGCCTCGCCGAGCGTGCGCTCGGCGCTTAGGCTGGCGGTGCGGGCCTCTGCGCGGCCCCGCCGGCGCAAGAGCAAGCGCGCGGTGACGCGGGACATCCTGGACCGACTGACCGCGACCTGCTCCTCAGACCGGCTCGCTGACACCCGCGATCTGGCAATACTTCTACTCGCCTTTGCCTCCGGCGGACGTCGGCGCGGTGAGGTCGCCCGGCTCCGCGTCGAGCAGCTTACGGACGAGCCGTCCGTGCCTCTCCATCCACGAGATCCGAAGTCGCCGGCTCTGCCGTGTCTTGCGATCCAGCTCGGCCGGACCAAGACCGACGATGCGGACGATGAGGGAAGGGTGCGTCGGGCGTCCAGTCGAGGCACTGCGCGAATGGCTGGAACGGGCCGATATCAAGAAGGGGCCGGTGTTTCGTTCCATCGACCGGTGGGAGGCCATCGAGGAGAGGGCGCTGACGCCGCAATCCATCAACCTGATCGTGAAGCGCCGCTGCGCGATGGCCGGGCTCGAGGCGAGGGAGTTTTCCGCGCACGGGTTGAGATCGGGCTATCTGACAGAGGCGGCCCGCCAGGGCGTGGCGCTGCCTGAGGCGATGCAACAATCGCTGCACCGGTCGGTGCAACAGGCGGCGAGCTACTACAATGATGTTGAGCGCAGTCAGGGTCGCGCAGCCCGTCTGGGGGCTTAGCGGAAGGTGCTCTCAAGTTGTCCGCGTATGGGTTCCGGATTGAACAAAGTAGGATCGGACGTCCGGCTTCGGCTGAACTAAGCGGTCAAATAGGTCACGTCGGGACGCACATCAGCAAGATCGTTCCCGCGGGGAGAATGCTTGGACCCGGGCATCGAGTGGGCAAGAGCACGGCGGAGGGCGTCATTTCCAGCCACCTGGAATTGACAGCCGTGCAGAACGCGAAATAATGATGTAATATCAATGTGTTGATTATTTTTTGAGAGTTCTTTTTGCGTTGTAGCAAGTCCTGTGAGTTTTCGTCGGGCCACTTCGTGGCCGCGGACCCACGCTAGCCGCCGTTAACTTTTCGTTAACTGAATAATCCTTGCCGGATCAAAAGAATCGGGCATCATTCACACTTCAGGCGTGATTTGCGCCGGAAAAACGTTATTTGGGGCCCACGAGGATGGACGCGATTTCTGCCAGTACAGTTGAGCTCGATTTCGACACCACAATCCTTGAACAGGGCGAGCGGGTTTCCGACAAGTTGAATCTGTTGCGTTTCGAGCAATTTCCGCCGGACGCGACCAAAGGGCTGCGCTCGTTCTCGCTGGCCGAAGTTGCCGAGTTCTTGGGCGTTACCCCGAGCCATATCAAGAAGCTGCACCTGGAGGGTAAGGGCCCCGAGCCGGAAACGACCGTGTCCGGCCGACGAACTTACACGGCTGAACAGATGATGGCGCTCCGCCAGTTTCTGGACAAGCACGGTCGGGCAGACGTGAAACGCTACGTTCCTCATCGACGGGCAGGGGAGCAGATGCAGGTTCTGTCGGTGGTCAATTTCAAGGGCGGCTCCGGCAAGACGACGACAGCGGCGCATCTGGCCCAATATCTGGCACTCACCGGTCACCGCGTTCTTGCGATCGACCTCGATCCTCAGGCTTCTCTATCGGCATTGCATGGGATCCAGCCGGAGCTAGACAAGAACCCTTCGCTGTACGAGGCGCTGCGTTACGACGAGGACCGAAAGCCGATCACGCACACGATTCGATCCACCAATTTTCCCGGGTTGGATATCGTGCCGGCGAACCTGGAGCTTCAGGAGTACGAATACGAGACTCCCCTCGCGGCATCCGACAGAGGTTCGACCGAAGGGCGAACGTTCTTCACGCGAATCTCGTCAGCGCTCAAAGACGTCGATGACCGCTACGATGTCGTCGTTATCGATTGTCCGCCTCAGCTCGGATATCTCACCCTCACGGCTCTGACCGCGTCGACGTCTGTCCTGATCACGGTCCATCCGCAGATGCTCGACATCCTGTCGATGTCTCAATTCTTGCTGATGCTCGGCGGTATCTTGCGGTCGATCAAGGGGGTTGGCGCCGCGGTGAAGCTCAAGTGGTTCCGCTATCTCGTCACACGCTATGAGCCAACTGACGGCCCACAGGCGCAAATGGTGGGGTTCATGCAGGCCATGTTCGCTGGGAATATGCTCTCCCACCATATGCTGAAATCGACGGCGATTTCGGACGCGGGCATCACGAAACAATCCCTCTACGAAGTCGAAAAATCGCAATTCATTCGGGCGACCTACGAACGCGCCCTCGAAAGCATGAATGCGGTCAACAGCGAAATCGCGGACCTCATTCATAGTGCGTGGGGTCGACGATGAAGGAGGAATTGACAGCCGTGCAGACACTGATTTCCTCCAATCCAATCAGCTATTTAGATCGTAGCTGGGGGAAGCGCTAATGCGGAAAAACTTGCTCGGGACCATTTCCGGCGCGGATGCAGTCCAAAGGAATCCAGACGTTCCTCCGGCGGCGACATCGGCCCGTGCCGACTACGCGATGCGTGGCGCGTCTGGCGCCATGAGGCGGTCGCTGGACGAAATCGTCGAGGCATCTCAGCGGATCATGGACGGAGAAACGATCATTAGTCTCGATCCCGCGTTGATCGATCAGTCCCCAGTCCTTGATAGGATCCAGGAGGATGACGATGAGTATCCAGCGTTGCGGGACCTGATCAGGGCTTCTGGCCAAGACACCCCGATCCTCGTTAGGCCTCATCCAGTAAGTGGCGGGCGCTACATCGTCGTATTCGGTCGCCGGCGGCTGAAGGCCGCGCGCGAGCTCGGCCTACAGGTCAAAGCTGTCGTCAAACCGATGGACGACACGACCGCCATCGTTGCGCAGGGGCAGGAGAATGCAGCGCGCTCTAACTTGTCTTTCATCGAGAGGGCGCGCTTCGCGAAAAACTTGGTTGAGCTCGCCTACAACAAGGACACGGTCAAAGCCGCATTGGCGATCGATGACACGTTGCTGTCCCGCATGCTGTCGGTGGCCGAGCTGGTCCCAAATGTCGTCCTCGAAGCCGTCGGTGCGGCAAAGGGCGTCGGCCGCGATCGTTGGGAAGAACTGAAGAAAATCGTGCAGACGCCGACAAACGCCGAGAAGGCTGTGGCGTTTATTGCCAGCGAGAAGTTCGCCAATACGCAATCAGACGACCGCTTCAACACGCTCTTGAGCTTTTTGCAGGGGCAGCGAAGACGACAGACGAAGGGAAAGGCCGCACAATCTTCGACCTGGTCACCGCCTGATCAGACCGTCAAGGTCACGGGAAAGAGCAGCGGAAAATCTTACACACTGGCGCTCGCGGCCAAAGACGGCCCTCAGCTCGGCGCTTGGATTTTGAACAACCTGGAGTCGATCTATCGAGACTTCCGAGAGGCCAACAAAACAGGAGATTAGACGAGCAAAAGAAAAAGGCCCCCGAAACGACGTCCCGGAAGCCCTTCTCTGTAGTCTGGCAACTCTGAGAATCTCACTTCCGCGAATCACAGTCAAGAGTTCTTGACGCCTGTCTTTTCGGCGAGCGGATTTCTTTTGCCCTAAGCAAGGGTGAAAAACATGGAACCGCGCCTATCAACGACGCCCTTTGGGCGGCGATCACTGACGCTTGCCCACGTGGCAAGCCAAATGGTCGCAACGGAACGTCCTCCCGAAAAGATCGTGCACAAGTGGAAGATCTTCCACGCCATCTGCACGGCGCGGCCGCGCCTTGGTGTGTCGGAGCGCTCGCTCTCGGTACTAAACGCGCTGCTGACCTTCCATCCGGAGACGGCGCTCACCGGGGAGGGCGATCTGATTGTTTTTCCGTCAAACCATCAACTCACCCGGCGGGCGCACGGCATGCCGGCATCGACGCTTCGTCGTCACCTCGCTGTGCTGGTCGACGCGGGGCTGATCGTTCGGCGCGACAGTCCGAATGGCAAGCGGTATGCGCGAAAGGACAACGCCGGCGAAATCGAGCTCGCCTTCGGTTTCGATCTGTCGCCGCTGGTCGTGCGATCGGAGGAGTTTGAGCGCCTGGCGGCCGATATCGAAGCCGAGGCCCGCGCACTCAAGCTCGTACGAGAACGCATCACGCTGTGCCGGCGCGACATCGCGAAGATGATTGCAACTGGCATCGAGGAAGCCGTCCCGACGCGAAGGGGAGGGCAGGGGCCGGCCGATTGGCAGGTCGTGCACGCCGCCTTCCGCGCGATCGTCGATCAAATTCCGCGCACGGCCACGCGCCAGCAGCTCGAGCCGATCGCCGACGAGTTATCTCAGCTTGCCGACGACGTGTTCAATCTTTTGGAAGCACACATCAAATCCAAGAATCCGAGCGCCAATGAGTCCCATTCTGAGCGCCACATACAGAATTCAAAACCAGACGCCCCTATTGAACTTGAACCTGTCCTTCGAGAAGGCAGGGCGGCGGGAGCTGAACCAAAACCTCAACCCTCGCAAGTCGGGGAGGGGGCGTATCCGTTAGGAATGGTCCTGAGTGCGTGTCCTGACATCGTCGATTATGCGAAGGGTGGGGTTTCGAACTGGCGCGATTTCCTCGCTACCGCCACCGTTGTGCGATCGATGCTAGGCATCAGCCCGAGCGCCTGGGAGGAGGCTCAAAAGGTTATGGGCGAGGTCCCCGCAGCCATTGTCGTCGCGTGTATCCTGCAGCGCGGGACGGCGATCAATTCTGCCGGCGGTTATCTGCGCGGCCTGACGCGAAAAGCCGAGGTCGGCGAATTTTCGCTTGGCCCGATCCTGATGGCGCAGATCAATTCTCGCCGGCGAGATAAGCAGCGGGCGTAAGGCGATGAGGCGCCGTACCCAGGTTGCCTTTTTCGTGTGATCAAATTACCCGCGCTAATCCGGCTGCTGCGCCGGGTCGACGCAAAGCGTTCGGAGAATCGTCATGGCAAAACACCCTCCAATCATCCTCATGCCGTTCTTCCAGCCTCGTGATGAAGGCGCCGCGGAGCAGCGGATGTACGTGGCAGGGTTCGCGGACGAGGCGGGCGAGGCCTGGGGGACGCTGATTCCGTTGGATGCGAAGATGGTCGAGCACGCCGTTCTGAGACAACAGACATTCACAGTCTGGTGCGACTCCGACGGTCGCATCCAACCGCAGCCGAGGAGCGACAGTCTGTTTGAAGAGCTCTTGGAGAAAGGCCAATTGGAGGAGACCCCTCTCGATGAGCTCGTCGCCGAAGCCATCGAACAGGGCAAGAATGAACCCAATGAAGAGATCCTCGATATGTTCGAGACCTTGCATGAGCGGCTGGCCCGGGCGGAGGGCATGGTCGCTGACGAGATCGCGCGGCGTAGGCGATGACTCCTCGCGTCGCGGTCAGCGCGGTTCAGTGCTGTAGGGCCAGCTTGTACTAACGCCGAGCACCGCGACCGCAGACGGCCTA
This sequence comes from Bradyrhizobium sp. th-b2, assembly GCF_000426785.1. Lineage (NCBI taxonomy): Bacteria > Pseudomonadati > Pseudomonadota > Alphaproteobacteria > Hyphomicrobiales > Nitrobacteraceae > Bradyrhizobium > Bradyrhizobium sp. th-b2. The sequence goes on along the minus strand of NZ_AUGA01000049.1, from coordinate 34,847 downwards.
CACCCGGTCCGGTCAGGACGGTCAGGCGAACACTCGTCGCGGTCGATGAAAACATAGGAAACCGACGACCGTGCCGCGCTCCGACTAGTCTTAAGCTTCGCCGGAGCCAGAAAACAGCGCCGTCGGTGGCGTCGCGCGCGGCGGCGGGAGGGTCCGACCGCCCGGGGCTCCTGGTCTGCTCTTGAGATCGTATCGCTGGGCTAGGTCGAGTAGCCGCCGCTTGGTGAATGGGTCCGCGTTCTCGGCTAGATCGCGCGCCCGCTGCGCGAAGCTCCTGTAAAATTCTTCCACGACGCCACCCCCGCAACATACCTGAAAGCCGGATTTCAATGCTGGACGCGCTCCACGTCAAGCGCGTCTGGTGCATACGGACAAGTTTCGGCGATCTACTTGTGCTCGCGGCGCACCGGGAACTAAGCTGGCCCCGGCAGGGAAAAACCATGACTCCGCTCTACCTGAGCCGGAAGCTGTGCCCGAAGTGCGGGAAGCCGATGACGGCTGTGCCCGACGACGTCGCGCCGGGCCAGCCGCGCTACGTCTGCCTGGTCTGCGAGGACGATCCGCTGCGCGATCCCGCCGCCCGGAAGTGGGCGGAAAGCCCGCTGCGGCCGCCGGCCAAGTAGCGTCCAACAGAAATCGGACCGGCAGCTGGGTTGCTGCGGAGGCCGAGTGTGCTCTCAACCCTCTCCAACGCTGTGGAGTCGCATCCCGCACTTCCTAGCTGCGTTCGACGCGCGTGCCGGCGAAATCGTCCCGGACTCGGCGGCCGGCAAGTCCAGCGACGCTAGGACGGGCTTGCAGCCGCATGGCGAGAACGTCGGCAGCCTCGCTATCGATCTTGGGATGGCCACTTCGACAGGTGCGCCGATGTTGCTGAAAGCGACAGCTTCCTTTGAAAGGGATGATGCGGCGCTTAGGTGGCCTGCTGAGGTGAACTACGTTCGCTGCGACGCCCGTTGCGTTGAGACCCGAATGGCCGATAGGGCCGCCTGTCTTCATTCCATGTGTTTTCGCGACGGGCGCACCCATCTGCGTCCTCGATAAAGGCTGGTCTGACCGAAGGGCGATCCCGCTTTGCGGGCTCTCGATCTTGTCCCTGCAACGCCCGTCCTCGACTTTCTTCCCCTGGCGCTGCGCGCCATTCCTCGCGGTCCAAGAAAGTCGCTGCCGGCCGCCCTCCATTTCATTTCGGCCCTTTGGGTGCAGGTCGATCGCCTCCGGTCTCACGACCGCCATCGAGGACGCGATAGGCGCGGCCCGAGAAAACAAAGGGAATGAGACAATGGCCACCATCGGCACACACCTCCACGGGCAACGGCTTCTCCGGCGCGATCAAGACGCTCAACCTCAACCTCAACGTCAAGGCCAAGCTGATCCGCGTCGAGAACCCTTCCGACAAGGGACCCCACTTCCGCATCTACTCAGGCAACGTCGAGCTGGGTGCTGCCTGGCAGAAGACCGCCAGGAACACCGAGCGCGACTACCTCTCCGTCAAGCTGGACGATCCGAGCTTCCCCGCTCCGATCTACGCCACCCTGACCGAGGTCGAAGGTGCGGAAGGTCTCCAACTGATCTGGTCTCGGCCGAACCGGGACTGAAGCTCAGTCAGTGGGCTCCGCCGCAAGGCGGAGCCTGCTTCCCTTCGACCGGAGATGCGATCATGACCATCGACATCATTGAAGAATTGCGAGCCGAGCTGCGCGACTGCGTATTCACGTCGGCGGAGCGCAAGATGCTCGAGCTCGAGCTAGCCGAACTCATCCGCCAACGCGACGAAGCGCTTGCAGCCGGGGAGGGGGCATAAGCCCCCTCGACTTGCGTCTTACGACGCACCGTCGTTAGGGGCCGCTCCTCCGTTCAGAACATCTTTCATGGCTTTGGCAGGTGTAAACGTCAGCTTCCTGGAAGCTGCGATCGCAATCGTTGCGCCGGTCGATGGATTGCGGCCCTCACGAGCGGGACTATCCTTGACCTTGAACTTGCCGAACCCAGGAAGGCTGGTCTCGGCTCCGCTTACCGCCGCATCAGTGATCGCCTTGAACACGCTATCGACGATGGTTTTCGCCAGAGCCTTTGTGAGATCGTTCTCGGCTGCGATCTTGTAGGCGATTTCATTGGCAGTTGTCATGGGACGAGCTCCGTCTTGTTTCGATTTTGCTCGTCTGACACCAAGGCCGTGGAACAGATAGAGCCGGCATCAGGCAGAGCCGTAATCCCCGAAAAATTGTCAGACTATTTTTTCGACCGCGACAGCGTAACCGCGCCTCCGCTTGGCGCGCTCCATGCGTACGAATGCTTCGATCGCCTCCGCACGACCATCGAAGGTCTGCACCATGGTCTTCGCGTGACGATCCTCTCGCGACCGTGTCGACAGCAGTGGTCCAGCAACGAGCACGGTCCCAGCCGCGCTTGCCAGAATTTGTTCCTCCCGATGGCGATGTAATGACCTGACTCTTCTGGCAGGGGATTCGCCGGCTGAATTCCGGGATCGTTCCGGTGACCGGATTCGCAATCGTCTGTTGGTTCAAACCAACATCCGCCACGACTTGATTGGGCGAGGAAATGCCGCCCGCGCCGTTAGACCCATTTCGGACCTTAAGATGAAGACCATTGTCATCAACAATCAAAAGGGCGGGGTCGGCAAGACGACGCTTGCGGTGCATTTGGCCTGGTTCATGGCGGAAGCGGATCTCCGCGTTCTCGTGATCGACGTTGATGCGCAGAGCAATGCGTCGGATACGTTGAGGCACTACGCCGGTTCAACGTCAGCCGCGGATCTGTTCAAGCCGGGGATACGGGTCGTACCTCGGGAAGACGAAGGCCTAACGCTCGCGCCGGCCGATAGCTCGCTCACAGATCTCGATCGCAGCAGTGCGGCCGCCATAACGACTCTGCAAGAGAACCTCGCTGTCGCGTCGGATCAGTTCGACGCCTGCGTCATTGACACGCCGCCATCACTTGGACTGCGCAGTGTCGGCTGTTTGGTTGCGGCGTCGCATGTGCTCGCTCCCATTTATCTTGAGGACTATTCGATCAAAGGCGTCAAAGGTCTGATGCAGACCGTGATCGGCGTGCAGAGACGCTATGGCCGCCAAGATACGAAGTTCCTCGGGTTGCTGCCTTCGAACTTCAACACGAAATCGCCCCGTCAAAGGACGCATCTTGAGCAACTCTTGCGCGAGGCTGGCAAATATGTGTTCCCCGGCCAGATCGTTGCGAGGGACGGCTACGCTGAGGCGGTCGCGGAACGCCTGCCGGTCTGGAAGCTGAAGCGCCGCTCTGCGCAGGAGGCTGGCCGGGAAATCCGCGAGGTTCTCGCCAAGATCGTCGCGCAAATGGACGAGCCGGCACATGGCGCTTGATCTCAGCTTTAAGCAGCTCATCGACGCCGCGGAAGATGCTGACGCCCCGATCGGACAACCGATCTGCATCGCCATCGACCGCATTGACGAAGATTCGGACCAGCCTCGTCGCAGCTTCGACGAGCAGAAGCTCGAGGAGCTTGCGGAATCATTCCGTCAGCATGGCGTCCTGCAACCGATCGTGCTGAGGCAAGCAACGGAGCAAGGCCGGTACGTGATCATCATGGGTGCGCGGCGGTATCGTGCTGCTAAGCGCGCTGGTCTCCGTGACATCCCGGCTTTCATTCATGCGGTTGGTTCTGCGGATCGTTATGTCCAGATGATCGAGAATATCCAGCGCGATGACCTCAATGCCCCCGAAATTGCGGCATTCATCGCGGACCGCTTGGAGCGGGGTGATAACCAAGCCGACATCTCGCGCAAGCTCGGCAAGCCCAGGGACTGGGTGTCTCGCTACGCGTCGGTTCAGAGCATGCCGGAGTTCCTCCGGTCGAAGCTTGCCGGCTCATCAATCCGTGCTGTGTATGAACTCTATCAGGCTTGGCGTGAGCAGCCCAACGCCGTCGAGACTTTATGCGCAGCACAGGAGAGCTTCACCGACGCCCACGCCCGTCAGCTGGCTCGCAAAATTCGCACCGAGGTCCGCGGTTCCCCTGCTGATGGGGACGGGCCCCCTGGAGCTCAGCCCGCACGAAGTCTGATCGCATCGCAAGTGGCATTGCGACCCATCGAGCGAGACCGCGTGACGGCTCTCGCAGAAAGGCGCTCAAACACTTCGGTCGATCGGAACGAGCGAAAGAGTCCATCACTGACGATCAGAGTGCGTCACCAAGATCGCACGGGCTGTCTTCTGGTCGATCGACTCGCATCTCAAGGCTCACGGCACGCAGTGCTGTTGGTTGATGGCGCAGAGGAAGCGGAAGAGGTTCCAGCATCGACCACAATCGAAGAGATCCTTTTTGCATGAAGCTGGTCTTAAACAGCCTCCTCAGAAAAGTTGCCACAGTTGGTGCGCCGGCGGAGCGGATTTCCCATCCGAAGGATGGCGCGTTAGCGCAGCAGCCGGAGGCCGAACGCGCCCCCCACTGCGCTTTAGAGAGGCCGGAGGCTGCTGGAAAGCCGCGGTCCACATATTCGGCTCCGATGTTGCCGATCTGCGCGCACAGCGTTTGTGGAGAGCAAGGATTAGGGGCGGCGGCTGCGTCATTCCAAGAGGAATTCTCCGCATCGATCGTCGGTCGGGTCGGATTTCACCTGCCGCAACTCCCGAGCTTTGAAAGCCGACCCCGTTGGTTTGAACCAACATTGAGGGGGTGGAGAAATCCGCGTTTTCTAGTGCAGGATAGGCTTCGCGCCAGCGATGTATTACATCGCGAATTGGATTGGAGTGCATGGCTCTGATCTCGCTTCGCGTCCCGGACGAAGTCGCGGCGCAGTTCTCAGTTCTTGCCGCTACCCAGGGCGGCAAGTCCGCGCTGCTGCGGCGTCTCATTGCTGATGCACTAGCGGCGCCGGCGCCGCGCATCTTGGCATTGCCGGTCGGACGACCGGAAAAGGTCACAGTGCGATTTCGTGAGAGCGAGATGCGGCAGCTTGCGGAAATCTCACATCAGCGTGGCATGACGCGTACCGGCTGGATCGTTGCGCTGGTGCGTTCGCGATTGGGATCACCAGCGCAGCATTCGCCTGAGGAGCACGACGCGCTTCGAGCGATCGTTCGCGAGCTCAACCGGATCGGCGCCAACATCAACCAGATCGTGCGTGCCGCAAACACCAGTGTGCTGCAGGGCAGGGCGGTTGAGCCGGATCTATCCGCAATTCAAGAGGCCAAATTGGTCATTGAAACAGAGCTCTCGCGATTGCGTAATGCGCTGCGCAGTAACGCGGATTATTGGGATGGACGGCGATGAGCCGACGCCACTCGCCTCGGCCGACCGATCTGGCCTCCGAGCTTCCGCCGATCTCGTATGTCTGGGAAACGCCCAATCGGCGCCCACGGCGGGCCGAGTGGGATATCCCCGATCCGGCCGCGCCCAGTCGCCTTACGCCGGCGATGCGTACAAAGCTCGAACGCATCGTGCGCCGAGCGCCAGAGGTGATGGTCAAGATCACTGGTCGCACAAAGGGCGTGGCGCATCTCAAGTCGCACCTCTCATACATCACGCGAAATGGCGAGCTCGAAGCGGAAACAGAGCAGGGCGCGACGCTGGCGGGTCGTTCCGGATTGAAAGATCTGCAGCAACGCTGGGAGGATGATGCCAGTCTCGACGACAAGCGCCGGCGTGATGCATCGCTTTCGGTCAACATCATCCTGTCGATGCCGGCTGGCACCGACGCCGTCGCAGTCAAGGATTCAGCCCGAGCATTTTCCATCGAGACGTTCGGCTACAATCACGACTACGTCTTCGTCCAGCACCTCGACGACAAACATCCCCACGTGCACTTGACCGTTCGGTCCCTCGGGCATGACGGCAAGCGCCTCAACCCGCGCAAGGCGGATCTTCAAGCCTGGCGGGAACGGTTTGCTGGCGAACTCCGGCTTCGCGGGATCGCGGCGGAGGCAACGCCGCGGCGAACTCGCGGACGCGTTCGAAAGGCCGATCGCGGGGCGGTGCTCGCTTTACGCAAGCGAAAGATCACGCCCGAAGTAGATCGGCTCGCGCGGGAGGAAGTTGTCCGCGAGGTGAGGAACGACAAGACGACCAAACGACCTTGGGAGGCGCGAATCCGATCACGTCAGGACGCGATCCGGCAGCGATATCTCGACTACGCGGCCGAGCTGCAGCGCTCTGGGACGGCGCGCGATGGCGTGCTCGCGCGACAGATCCGTCAGTTCGTCAAGGACATGCCCGCGGTCGAAACCCGCCGACACGTGTTGAAGAGGGAGCTTTCGAAGCTTGCCGATAACCGGCGTCACGACGCGGAGCAGGGCGTCAATGCCGACCAGCGCAGCGACACGCGAGGCGACGAACGCAGCAAGTAGCCAACCGCGGGTTTGGGCCTGAAATCGATCAACCAGTATTTGGGCGATGCCGGATGGACTGGAATTTGTCGCCACGTTCGATACGCCTGGAATATATCCCAGCTGCTGCTCGAGGGCGACCAGGGCCTGCCGGGCTACCTCCAATGTTGTCGTGGCCTTGCTCAAGGCGTCCCACGCTTCGTTCGATCGCGAGACTGCCGCCAGGCCAGTTTGAAACAGATTGTCTTTGACTGATGGTGCGCCGTCTTCGAGGATTGCGTGTTCAATATCGGGGAGCATCCGCGTCAGCGCTCCCTGCGCGGAAGCTTCAGCTTGCTCCTGGCTCTCAACCGTGGCGAGGGCTTTGCGATATTGCCGCAGCGCCCCGATGGCTTTCTTTTCAAGATCAGCTTGGTCGCTCAATGGCTTTCTCTTCCCGATAGATGTTCGAGCCACAAGATGCCACTTTGAAACAAACGAAGGTTTAACGCCGAGCAAGCCGCGGCGCCGCGTTGAAGAGATCAATTCTTGATCAATTATTTGTCGGGCCCTTGAGCCCGGCTAGCGGATTGCGAAGTCACCAGCAATAGAATCCTCGATGTCCTGGACGACGAGGAGGTTGTCCAAGCTGTATGGGAAGTGGAGCGGGTGGCGAAGCCCAAAGAGCAAGAGGATTGCTGTCCATCTCAGGAAGATAGACAAGGAATCGGCGAACCGATCGCCGTGAGGCGCGCGGTAGTCCGGCGCACTCATTCCACGGGAAATCGAAGGCGTGCACGTGCAGCGATGTGTCGCGGTCGGAATCGCGAGCCCAAAACCAGTGGAAGGAATTCGACGGGCGGCCGCCCCTCCTCGTTGGGTGGCGTCTGTGGTTTCGCAGCCGCGACTGTCGCCATCCCCCAGTTTTGGACGGCATTTGGTATTGGTTGGTGGGCTGACCGAGGGGTATATAGGGACGCAGCCCTCTCAAGGCTGAAACAGGGGTTCGATTCCCCTAGGGAGCGCCATAAATTCAAACAGTTAGTGGACCGGCAGAACTGGGTGTCCAGTTTGTGTCTCGTCACATTCAAGGCGCGTGCGCTCGCCAATATTTGTCGGCGCGAGAATTCAGCCGCGAAGTCGATCACAGTTCCAGAGCTATTTGGGCGGGACTTTGGTTTCCTGGCTTGCGAATCCCGATACGGAAACACATCGAGCAGCCTGACGGCCTTTCATCGGGAAGAGGGCCTTCAGCAGTTCGGCGGAAACCGATTCCAACGCACTGCGGCTCTCGACGGCGCCTGCGACCGACCGGCTCCGCGAGATCAGTGACGGCGAAGGAACGCGCGTGCTGCCGATCCGCGTGGGGCAGTCTCTTTCGTTCCAGGAAGAGCCTGCGACGGTCTTATGCAGGATCACCAGTTGCCGCCAAGATCCGCCGGATTTCCGGTGCCTTCAGGTTGATGATAATCTGAGTAACCCAGTGTATGCCGCTCTTGAGGTTCGATCATGAAATCCGGCGGAGGATCGCTGTACGGCCGCGATAGTGGCGACGCACCGGCGCAAGAAGTCGGCGTATTTCTGCCCGTCGGGGAAGTCTTTCCCGGCGTGAAGGCCAGCGAACAGGCACTGGTCGAGGTGCTCTCCGTCCTCAGCCGCGACGACACGCTCTTCATGTGTGCCCGCCTCAACATCATCGTCTCCGGTTCCGGCGATTTCGAGGTAAAATCTCGGCAGCAGCAGGCGATCGACAGCATCTGCAGTTCCGAACAGATAGCCCGCATTAACGCATTTTCGTTACGTCCGACCGGCTCAGGCTTACCGATCGTATTCTTCGCTGGGCAACTGCGCGAGCTAATGCGGTGGGCTTCCAGACATTGCAAAAATCTCCCCGGAGACGGGACCACCTATGCAAACGCCTCGCAGAGGGAGCGCTTCTTCATGGCGGCGCTGATCGCCAGCGATATTTGGGCACGACGCGTTTACGGTGACAAGCTGACTGTCGACGACGATATCGTTGCGGTGAGGCGTCGCGCTATTGGCGCGTTCAGGAAGGGCGTCGACGAGACGAACCTCGCACAGCACATGGGCACCGCCATCGGGCGTGGCCTTGCGCTCTTCACCGAATACATGCCTCGGCACTATCCTGACTTTGGAGATGTGTTCGAGAAGGCTACCGGTCTGACACTTCGCCTTATCTCGGCTGCGCCACCACGATGTCGTACGCGGAAGGCCAGACGTCCGGGAATGCGACGAACGAAATTATTGCGTTGGCCAACGATCAAGAGCTTGCGCTGTCGGCATTGATGGGAGGCTTCCATAGGCCGGAGCCGGGCGTGGACGAGAAGAGGATGAGTCACGAGCAGGCGTTCCAGTACCTTTGGCGCAGATTCGTGGCGCCTATGGAACGTTGAGGGGACCGAATTCCGTGCTTCCTCTCGCCGGCATCCAGCGGATCCGGCAGCAGCGTTATGGCGATCGGCAGCGTTTTTGGAGGCCGGCAGCAATGAAATCATCCACCTCTCATAAGTGTGCGATTTCAGATGTAGCGAAAGATTGGTCGATCGATGCGCCTATTGGGCGCGTCGAGTGCAATTTCTGGCTGGCCGACTTCGCGCCGGCACAACCCCCGGGCAGGGTTCCTCGCGAGGGGATCGAAAACTGAAATTTTTCAGTATGCTCCCGCGCGGAGGGACTTGATGGGCTCGGTTAGCGCCAGCGTCTTTAGACGGCTTTGGAGGCACGGAAGGTCGTGGCGGATTGGCGCTGTGAGGTTTCGGTCGCTGCTTTGGGAGCGCTTGTTCGGCCACGACGTGTTCATTTCCTATTCGAGAACTGACTCATCGGCCTATGCGCGCGCGTTGCATGAACGTCTGATAGCGAAAAAGTTCCGTTGCTTTCTTGACGAGCACGAGTTTGCGATCGGCGAAGCTCTTTCGGGAGCTACGCGCCATCACGTAACGGCGAGTTCGGCGATGGTGGTCATCGCATCTGAAAACGCGATGCTTTCACCACACGTCAGGGCCGAAGTAACGGGCTTCCTCGCGACCGGGCGCCCGCTCGTTCCCATCAGTGTAGGCAAGGCGTTGCAGCGGAGCGGAAATGAACAGCCTTGGATTGCCGTCCGGAAGCTGATTTGGTTCGACGAAGACGCGTTAGCACTGACTAGCGGACCGACTGCGGGCGCGATTGACGCGCTCGCCAACTCCTTCAACGTGACCAAGCGTCAAACACAGCGGGCGAGAGTATTTCTTTTTGCCGCAGTCGTCGTCAGCGTCCTTGCAGCGATGGCCCTCGCGATGGCGATCGTATCCTATGACCAATGGCAACGTGCCGAGCAAAGGGCGGTTGTGATCGAATCGCGTCGTCTCGCTGCGCAGGCGCGCCTTGCGGTCGAGCAGCAACCGGTACGGTCGCTCATATTCGCGGTCGAGTCGGCCGAAACCATGCGAAGAGCCGGCAGGGAAGTTCTGCCGGAAACCCAAGAAACCCTATACGCCGTGCTCGGCAAGGTCGGGGGTCTTCCTGTTGGCAACTTCGCTGACCGCGTCACGCAAGTCGCCGTTAGCGGGGACGGTGTTTGGTTCGCGGCCGGTGACAATAAGGGTGCCTTGGCTGTCTGGGCGAACTCCTCCTCGCAGTCGCCGAGCCGGATTTCCCTGAAGGGCGCCGAAAGCGTCTCCGGGCTCGCTTTTCTGCCTAGCGGAGCCGGACTAGTCGCTGCGTTCGGGGACGGACGTGCGTTGATGTGGAGGGCTCCCTTTGTGGAAGGCTCCGCTCCGGTCGGCGAATTCGTCTGCCAGACGAATGATTTGGCGGCTATGTCCGTCAGTCCAAACGGAAAATGGCTCGCATTATCGACCTTTTCATCGGGCGACCTTTGCGTTTTCGACCTGGAGGCGCAGGGCAAGGAAGCCGCACCGTTCCGCGCTAAGTTCGAGAAAGGTAGCAGCAGTACGGCACTCGCATTCAGCGGAAGTTCGAAACTTCTAATCGCCACATCCTACGCGTCGAACCATCCGTTGATCGTCACTTTGGACGAGCGGCCGATGGGAGACGTGCGGCCGAAGAGCAGGTTTCCATACTGCCATTGTCGCACGACACGTCGGCTTCCGGGCCGATTTCCGCCAGTCCGGACGGACGCCGGCTCGCGGTGGTGTTGGGCAACCGCACGGTACAACTCCTAAAGCTGGAACAGGGCGGGAAGGTTCAGTCGAAAGTCAATCTGAATGGCCTTCCCACGGGTAACATCGGTGGATTGGCATTCGATCCCGGATCGACCCGGCTGACGGCCGCCGTCGGAAGCGCCCTCGTGACGTGGTCGTTTGATTCCACAGGGACCACGGAAACGCCGCGGATACTTTTCGGGCATGAAGCAGCGATCAGCGCTCTAGTGTTTCTTAACGACGGAAAGGCGGTCACGGGGGCGCGCGATAGGACCGTCCGGTTATGGGGGACGCGCGAACAGCCCCAACGATTGGCCGGCCACGAGGAGTTACGAAGCAGCTTCTATCCTGGATACGGCCTGCGTTGGTTGAATGACGGTAAGGTTCTGGTTACGTCGAGCCGTTTAACCAAACAGATCAATTTCTGGACCACATCGGTCGATGGCTCGATGCGACGGACTTTAGTGCTGCCGGCGACAGCGCATCCGACGCGATCGCTAATGGTTGATCGTAGCGGTACCTTATTGGTAGCGAGGCCCTGGGACGACCTCGTGGGAACAGACAAGCCCGAATCCGCTCTCACTTGGCGGTTGGTCGATGGCCTGCCTTCGGGTAATGCGACCACGATTTCCGCCGGCGGCGAAGCCATAAAATCCATAGCGATCAGTCCGGATGGAAAGTGCATGGCGGTGACGGTCAAGGACGGAGTCCGCCTCCAGTCCTTGGAAAAGGAAGCCGTTACGACTCTCACCAAGTTGGGCCAGGTCGAATCCGTCGCGTTCGCCTCGGACTCGCTCCTCATCGTCGGCGCTCTGAACGAACTCTTTTTGGCGAAAATTGCGGGATGCAAGGAAACTTCCCGGTCGACGCGACCGTTGAACTTGGTCACACGGATCGTCGTCGCTCCCGACCAATCCTGGGGGGCTTTGGCCAGCGGGAAAGATCTGTACATCTGGCGGTTGCGTGATGGGGGAGCGGAAAATTTGCACCGCTTGGGGTCGCATGCGGAGTATGTTTCCGATCTGTCGATTTCTCCCGATGGAAATACGCTTGCTTCGGCCGGCGCCGACCGCTTGGCCTACATTTGGCGCGTATCGAATACGACCGCTCGCCTTCGTGCCACCCTGGGCGGCCATGCTCTAACGATCACCAGCATCGCGCTCTCCAATGATATGGCGTTGACGACGAGCATGGACCGCACGGCAAGACTTTGGCGACTCAGGCCGAACGGAGCCGATCAGATATTTCTCGAAAACAGCGCCGGGTATTTCTTCGCCGCGGCGTTCTCTCCGGACGCAGAACGCGTAGCGGTGGCAGGCTACGATGGTGTGGTACGGGTATGGAATACAAGCCTGGGAATGCTCTTGGCCAATGCCAGGGCCTTTGCGGGCCGCAATCTGACGAAGTGCGAGTGGAGCGGCCTTTATGATAATCTGCCTTATCGCCGGAGCTTTGCCGAATTTGGCGAACCGGCTGAAGACGCCAAGAATTCCTGTCTGCCGACCCGAAATTGAAGGACGCGTCGCGCGCGGGATCCGTCCGGTCGGTGTCGGCAACCGCGGGCCCCGACGTTCAGTTCATGACCTTGTTCCAGTCGACAACGTGGCCCGCTGCCCGCAGCTCGCGCGCCAACGCCTGCTTCCAGGCTCCGTTGTCGTCCATTACCTCCCAGACTATTCCCGCTAGTTCGCTGGGGATCTCCATGTCGCCCCGCTTCAAAGCGCAGACTTTGTTTCTTCCGAGCTTGCCGATGAAATAGCCGAGTTCGAGGACCACATTCTGTCGGGGACGAGGCACCGGGATTCCGCCCTTCAGGTTGCCCATGTCATCCGGCGTCAGGAGTACGACCGCGAATCCCACGTCGCTGTTGGCCTCGACCTTCTCGATCACGGTCAAGCCGCGGTTGGCCTGTTCGTGAAGAATGACCGACTGGAATCCGACGCTGTCGAGGAAACGCGCGACGGCATCCCTCGCGCCGGTGTCCTGTCCGTGCACGATGAATACCCCTTTTTGAGAGCGGAAGCACGAGTTTGGTAGGTGAGTTCGCCCCGTTGAGGACGTAGGTCTTGTAGTCCCGCAGGAACGGAATGATGATCTGGCTCGTTGCGGCTTGGACGCCGGGCAGGATCTTGCTGCCGGTGTAAAAGTAGACATGACCCAACTGCGCCATGTAATCGGGATTTTCGGCGAACTTTTCGATCAGCAAAAGCGACAGTCCTAGGACCTTTTCAGTGCTGTCAGGCCAAGCGAGCTCGGCGCTACCCATCATTCCGCGTTGGGATCTCTCGCTTTCGGCAAGAAAGGCATCCAGATTCAGATCCTGCGTCAACGCGGCGTTCGCGGTGGCGAGATCAGGGTGTCTGAGAAGGCGCGCGAGCGCCTTCAGTGGGCGGGGATACGACTGGAGCGTCGCGTTCTGCAAATCGAGCACCGCGTTAGTGATTTGCTTGAACAGGTCGAGTTCGGCGGTCACGCTTCGTCGCCCTCCAAGCGGGCGGCCGCAGCTTTTTCGAGTATGCCCTGACGGTAGGCTTCCTTCATTCCGTCGGCCATCTGAGCAACGATCGGATTCGATCCGTAATCGCCGAGCTTCTCGTCGACGATCCGCGCGATTTCCGTGATGGCGGTTTCGATGCTGCCGGGATCCGAGGGATCGAAGCTCACGCTGCCCAGCTCGCCGTCGATTCCCTCAAAGGCCTTGGCGGCCTCTTCGAGCGTCTTTGCTAGTCCGTCCAGTCCGCGGATTATAGCGTCCCTTTCACGGTGTGCCTCGGTTTGGCTGCAGCACGCAGGGACTCACTTTACTGGGCGATTCGAGCCTGGACGTCCACATTTTGTTCTCTATCTGATAGTATGTGTGGCCGAGTTCGCTGGGCGGTGAGTCGTGGTCGTCTCAAATGCCGGAACACAGGAATTGTGAAGACAAATGAGTACGCCCTTTGACGAAAACAATCCGTTGTGGCGGGCGATCGCAGGTAGCGGTTCCTCCGAGCCGCGAAATTCGCTCGCCGATTTGATTAATCCTCCTCCACTCTCACCATTCGGGTCCCTCGCATCCGGAATGGGGTCGCTTCTCGGCACGGTCCAGACAAAACGGCGGCGCGTGTTCTTTGCGTTTCACTACGCCGATATCCTGCGCGTGAACAATGTGAGGCTTTCCGGTGAGTTCACCAAGTCCGCTTCGAATTCCGGGCGCGATCTTGAAGGCTTCTACGACAACAGTCTTTGGGAAAGCCGTAAACGCAGCGGCGACGATGCGATCAGGAATCTGATTCGCGACGGCGTGAAGAATAGCTCCGCCGTGTGCGTGCTGGTAGGTTCGGAAACCTGGTCACGACCCTGGGTCCGGTACGAGATAGCCCGTGCCGTGATCGATGGGCGCGGCATTCTCGCCGTTCACGTCAATGGCCTCAAACACCATCTTCTCGGTGTCTCACATGCATGCGGCACAAATCCGCTCGACTTCCTGGGAGTCTATAAGGCCGTCCAGCCGGGTATCCTGAGCAGTCCCAAATATTACCTATATGAACGCAAGACCGTCTGGAACGGCTTCCAGTATGTGCTCGAGTGGCACCCGTATGACCAGTATACCCATCCGATCGACCGCCCCCAGTGGCTGGCCGACCCGCCGCCGGGTTATTTGTTTCCACTCTCCGCGAACGCCGCGGTGTACGATTATGTCGGGGGCGTGGGTCACAAGAATATCGGTGCATGGATCGATGCGGCCGCCATCGCTGTAGGCCGCTAAAGCTGAACCCTTTCTCGATGTCCGTCGCCTGGCCGGGATTCTCGGCCTAGGAGGTTTCCGGGGTGCGATCCTTGGAAGGAAGGCAATAGGATCGTTAGCTTACGCCGTCTTTTCGCGCTCATCAAAGCGGGATCGACGACACAGCTGAAGTTCAAGCGATGTCCCAAGACGCCCTACAGATCAAGACCCGTAAAGAAGGATCGGGCGAAGCCGGAGATATCGTTTTCCTCTGCCACAACAGCGCCGATAAGGCGTTCATCCGAAAGCTCGCCGACGCCCTTGAACTTGAATTCGGCACCAAGTTCTTTCTCGATGTTTTTGCCATTCCGACCGGGGAAGCATTCATTTCCTGGATCGAGAAGGCATTGGAGACCTGTACGGCGTGCGCCATATTTCTGGGCGGTAACGGGTGGGGTCCGACGCATCTATGGGAGGCCGAACTCGCATTGGCGCGCTACCGTCGTGATCCGACTCTCCGGATCATCCCAGTCGCGCTGCCAGGACTGTCGCAGCAGGATGCCGCCAAGCTGGGAGCTGGAAAACTCTTCCAGGAAGTGAATTGGGCGGACTTTACCAAAGGACCGAACGACAAGGACAGCTTGGACAAGCTGGAAGCCGCACTCACCGGCCGCAAAGTGCTTGGATATCGTGGACCGGCCCGCCTCACTCCCTATCAAGTCCGGAGAGATGCAGAAAGATGGGAACGGTCCGGACGAAAGGACCGCAGCATCCTCTACGGCGGTCGGCAATTGATCGATGCAGCCAGGATGCTGCAGGATAATCCGGACGCCGTCGTCGTGGCGGATGTCGCATCGTTCCTCGCTGCGTCACGGGAACGCCAGAGCACCTTCTGGCGGCGGGCTGCGATCGCAGCGAGCGCCGCGGTCGTCTTGCTCCTTGCAGCTTCCGCCGTCGCGATCACCAGTTATGTCCTTGCCGAGCAACGCCGTCTCGGCTCCGTATCGCGCCAACTCGCAATGGCCGCGAGGGACACTGCCGGTGCCGATCGCGGGTTGCTGATTGCCGCCAGGGCCGTGCTTGTGGATGCGACGCCCGAGGCACGCGGCGCACTTCTCGAGCAACTCCAGGAATTCAGTTTTCTCCGGCGGGTAGTGGATGTCGGAAGCTACGTGGAAGCCGCGACGCTTGGAGCGGACGGCGCTATCGTCCTCGGCACCGCTGCTGGAACTCGGCGGCTTTCAAGGGATGACGTTTCTCCGGCTTCCTCGGATCAAGGGGCTCCTTCGTCTCGGGAAAGCGTCACCGCAGTCCTCGAGGGTGAAGGCAGCATTTGGCTCGGCCGGGAAGATGGTAGGGTCGATGTCGTCACGGGTGGCAAGATCCGCACGCTTCTTGCTGCCCGGGATGTGTCGAACGGACGCGAAAGGAAAGTCCGATCCCTGGCATACGACAGCGCCAAACGATTGCTTGCCATGGGAACGGGTTCCGGGCGCATCGCAGTCGTGCGGCTTTCGGATGATGTCGTCGTCTCCGACATAAACGAAGGCGAGGGCAAACGCATCAACGCCCTTTCGTTCGACTCGACGCGACCGCGGCTCGCTATCGGCACTAGCGACGGCATGATTGCGTTGATGGATACGCGGGCGATGCTGATCGACCTGAGATATCCGAGACTCGCCGGCGGTGTACTGGCGCTCGGCTATACCAAGGATGGTTCCCTTGCGACGGTCGGGGGAGAGGGCCGGCTTTTCTTTTTCGACCGCCGGAATCCGGAGCTGGAAAGTCCGACGACCGGCGATGCGGTGCCGCTCGCGACGGCCGCCGCGATAGATCCGGCGACCTCCCGGGTCGCAATCGGCGATTCGTCCGGCACGGTAAGGCTGTACGATGCCGCATCGGGACAGGGCACGGGCGCCGAACCGCTTCGAGGTCATTCCGACTCTGTGACGACCATTGCCTTTGGACCGGGGAGGGACGACCTGACGTCGGCATCCTCGAATGGTACGGTTGCCGTCTGGGATCTCGCCGGACGTCAAGGGCCGGGAGAGGAACTTCCCCAATTCAATCCCTCACCATCCGTTTTGCGGGTCGATTCCGAAGGTATGCCGCTCGGAGCGTTGAGGGACGAGAATCGTGGAGAGCTCCGGCGGCTTGAAGCAGGCGAATGGAAGTCGTTTCTCGATCTGATCGCGGTCACCCGCGAAGCAGGGGATGAATCGACGTTCTTCGCCAAACCCAAAAAGACCGCGGATGGCTTCGTAGAGCTTCTCACCCAAATTCCGGCGATCGCGCTATCCGACGACGGGGGGCGCGTTGCATGGTCGACGTCCGGCGGTGCGATATTGTCCCTTGCGGCGAAAGGTCCGCCTGGGAAGGCTACGATCCTGTCCGCAGCCGGGAAGACTCCTCCCGACGACATCGCCATCAGCGGAGACGGTCGTACGCTTGCCGCTATCGAGGAGGGAGGAGGCCGAGTTTCGGTGTACGAGACGGGCTCCGTCTCCAACGCTTCTTCCATCGTTCCGCCGGCCTCCGCAAGGTCGGTCGCCCTATCGCGCGACGGGTCGTTACTGGCGATAGGCATGAAGGATGGGAGGCTCATACAATATTTAAAGGCCTCGAATTGGTCATCCGAGGGCGAACCCTGGCCGGTACACAATTCCGAAGTCGCAGGGGTCGTCTATTCCGCGGATGCGAAGCTCATCGTCTCGTTCGGCTCGGGCGGCGGAGGCACCGACAGGGCGGTGGCGTTTTCGCATGCGCATGGAAATCCCGATCCGCGTCGGCTGCAATCGCGCCAGGCTTCCAAAAGCGTCTCCTCCATATCCGCCGGTTCGAGAGGCGGGATCGTTGCCGCCGGGGACCAGGATGGCCGGGTATTGCAATGGTCGGCGTCGGAGGCACGATACTTCGGTCGAATCACCGCCGGCACGACAGCGATTTCCGCGCTATTGGTGGACGAGAAGGGTGGACGCCTGCTGACAGCGAGTGGCGACGGTTCGGTACGCTCCTGGGCGCTCGACTCGGCCCGTTGGGTTTCGCTGGCATGCGCTAAGGCAAACCGGGGTTTCCGCCGGGACGAGTGGCGCGAATTGCTTCCCGACGACGCCTACGTCGCCACTTGTTCGGCCGCGCATCCCCGAGGCATTCTCTCTCTTGCGGGCGGTTGAACGAAGTAGGACACCGCGCCCGCTCATTCAGGTGGTGCCCGGCGCTTTCGCGGGGCTCCTACGATTCAATTTCATTAGTCCGCGCATGATGATCGTCGACCACAGTTCGCGATATCAATCGAAGATTTCTGCTCGAACGAGGTTTGGGATGAAATTGCGTCCTGTCGTAAATCTGGCGGTTTACGTTTATCAGTAAGGCAAAGCGTCCCACTACTCGGATCCTTTGCGCGGTTTACCGTTCGGCAACTCCCGGCAGCCGGGCGAAGGCTTTGCGATAGGGTGTCGGGTAGAAATAACTGTCCCACTCAAGCGCGCTAAAATTGCGGCCGGTTCGCTCGTCGGCGAGCTTGAGCAGCGCCGGCATCTCCAGCGGCGTCAGCCGCAGCCGGTTATACGACTGGCTGATAAGCGATCGGCCTTGCGGGCCGAAATACAGGAAGGTGATTGCGCCACGGTGCGGACGCAACGAAAACGGATTGAGCGGACCTTGTTGGGTAATTTCGACCACCGCGACATCGCCGCGATCCGAGCCGAAGGCCAGCCAACGCGTGTCTTCGCTGAAGATCAGTCGTTCTATCCGGGACGGAGCGGCTATTACAATGGGCGGCCGATCAAGCTGCGACGTCTTCCACAGCAGCAGCGCCTTGTCAGCTGCATAGGCCAGCCACAGACTGTCGTGGCTGAGCGCGATCCGCCCGTTGGCTTCGGCGGATCCCTTGGGCACGACCGGAAGCGGCACCGGACGATCGGTCATGCGGAAGACTTTTAGGTGCGGGTCCACGGTGGTCGTCACCGCCATCCATTGATCGTCGCGGCTGAAAACGATGTCTGACTGGCGATCGGCGACGCTGAAGCCGAGCCAGCTGTTCGGATCGTCCACGGGGAGCGGCCAGGAGCGCAGGTTTCCCGAATGATCGATCACGATCAAGCGCCGGGAGTCCGCACTGATCCGCACCGTCTCAATGAAGGAATCGAACACCGGAAGTTTGATGGGCGCCTCGCGCGGCCGGGAAAGGTCCCAGACAAACATGAAGTCATACGCCTTGGCTGCGAGCCATCGGCCGTCCTTGCTCAGCACGACGTCATCGATCTCATGCCCGGGAATAGCGAGCACCGTTGCAGTCGCGTCCGGATCAACCTGCGTCAGGTCGAGCATTAAGGCGGTGCCGCCCGAGGCGCGAGTGATAAGTTGCCGGCCATCGGGGGTGAAGCCGATCGAATCCGGCCCCCGCTGTAGCCGGACGAGATGCCGCCGGCTATTTTCGATTGATCGGGCGGTGAGATCCCAGACGTCGAGGGTCTGGCTCTTGTTGGCCGCCACCAGCCACTTGCCGGTGGGATCGAACCGGAGATCCTCGATCGCGGAACGGTCCTGGTTCTGCAGCTGACGAACGACGGCCGAGGGATCGGCGGTTGCAAGATGATGAAGCCGTACAGAGCCGTCTTCGGTGCCGCCGGCGAACCAGACGTGGTCGTCGCTGCTTTGAGCAGCGGCCATGTCGCTCTGGCAGGCGCGCGCTAAAGTCAGGGCGTCGCCCGGCAGCGCCCGGCTCATGTCCCAGCGCCTTGCCGTTGCATCGTCGCTGCTGGACACCAGCCAGCGTGCGTCGGGACTGAACTGCAGCGTCCGGATCGCCGCTTCGTGGCCGGTGAGGGTTATCGGGGCCGGTGGCGACAACTTGCAAGTGAAATCCCACAACATCACGGCGCGGCCGTTGTCGCCGGTGACGAGGTATCGCCCGTCTGGACTGAAGGCATGCCGGGTCACCGTGTCGGCATGACCCGGCAGCGGCACCGGGCCGGCAGCCAGGCCGTCGGCGAGGTCGAGCACCCACAGCTTGCCCTCCAGCCCCTCGACATAGAGCCGGCGGTCCGCCGGCGCGAAATCGAGCCCGCGGATTTGACCGTCGAGACGAAATTTTTTCGATTGCACCAGCGCGCCCTGCGGCGAAAGCTGCCAGAGATGCAGCGTCGATCCGGCCTCGTCCTGCGGCAGCCCTGGCGCGGTCGCGGCGGCGAGCCACCCGCCGTCCGGACTGAACGCCAGATCATTGATTACCAGCCGGACTTGGCTGGCGGCCATCCATTCGACCGACTTCCAGATTTTGTCGTTGCGTTGCCAGATGTAGACGCGGCCTTGTTCGTCGATGCTGGCCAGGCGCGCGTGGCTGGTATCCGTCGCGACCCCGGCGACGCCAGCCGGATGGCCGTGCATAGCATACGCCTCCGGCTGCGCGGGCGAAGCGCCCAGGTCCCAGAACCAGAAATCAGGATGCTCGATGCCGCGAACCACCAGCCAATTGCCGTCACCGCTGAAATGCACATAGCGCGCGCTTGCAAACCCGTCGCCGATCCCGACGCCCACCGCTGGATCGGGCCGCGACAGATCCCACAACAGGACCTTGTTGGTGAGCGTGACCGCGGCAACCCGGCGGCGGTCCGGGCTGACCCGCACGTCGTACAGGGTTTCGGTGGGCGCCAATGCCAGACAGCGCATTTTCGCCGGATCGGCCAGCGACCAGAGGCAGGCGTCGCCGCCGTCTCCCGCGGTCACCAGCCAAGAGGAAGTGGCGTCGAAACCGGCGTAGCGGACATTAAGCTTACCGACCCGCGGCAGCGTGACGACCGGGGCGAGGCCGCCGTCCGCCTTCATCTCCAGCAGCTGCAGGCTGCCGTCGTCGCCACCGATGGCCCACCAGCGTCCATCCGGCGAGATGTCGAGCGCACCGAGTTCGGCGCCGTTGCCTGCAATGCCCTCGCCGCTCGATCCCACCACCGCCTCGACCAGCGCCTGACGGCCGGTGGCCGGCACCGGCTCGCCGAGCCGGAGAACCACTTCGACGGCTTCGCTCGCCAACAGGTTGGCGAGCTGCGGTTGACGCTCGCGGATCAGGCGCGACTGGGCGGCCAGTTCACCGACACGCGACCGGCGCGCCTCGCGCTCGGCCTGCTGCTGCGCCACCACCGCGGCCACGGCGAGCCCGGCGGCTACCAGCGCCAATACCCCGAACACCGCCGTGGCTACACCGAAGGCGCGGGCGCGTCGCGAATCTTGCCGGCGGCCGGCAAAGCTGCGCTTGACCTCGCGCAGGATATGCTCCGAGGGCATGCCGTCGAAAATCGTCTCCGCCGCCGTCCCGGTGGTCTCGAGCAGGCGAAGCCGTCCCGCCAGCAGCCGGCGCAGTGTCGACAGCCGCAGGGTTTCCTCGGCGGACGACGCCTGCACTTTGAGGAAACAATTGTCGATATCGATGACGATCGGAATGTTGTCGGCCGCCAGACACTGCTCGACCTCGCGCACCACCCAGTCGGAGCGGGTCAGCGCGCCGGGCCGTCCGATGACTAGAAGATAGGGACTCATGCGAACCCGGCGCCGGGTGTTCAGCAGCAGGTCGTCGCCTGCGGAAAATCCGCTCTCGTCGAGGAAAACCTTGAAGCCTTCCTTGCTCAGCGCGGCCGCGAGCTGGCGCGGATATTGACGGCCGTCGTCTTGCTTATAGGAAATGAAGAAATCATAGCCGAAGACTGTATCGGTCAACCGCCGCAGCGAGATCCAGGTGCGTAAGCGAGCGAAGAAATTTCGCACCCCGGCGTTCACGGTTATCGGCCAGCGCCGCACGTCAAGCGGCACGGCGAAACACCAGCGATTTTTCGACGATTGAGGAGCCGGCCTCTCGACCATCCTGGTCGGACCTGTATTCGCTGAATTTTTGTGAGGCGAACAAGGGCAGCAGTAATTCATTCCAACAGGATGAAAATTGAACGACGCGCGGGATCGTGCTCCTGGTAGAATTGGGCCGCGATGCGATCGTCACGTTGTCGTAGTCCCGTTCTATGTGACAATGATTTGCTTGTGTCGTCGGTGAATTGAAGCGCGCGTTTGCTACAGTGACTTCTCTCGAGAGTTTGCCGAATTTGACCACTCCCTTACCTCCTCTTCAACTTGTCGAATTTGGACGTTCCCATTGTAAGAGCTCGCGAGGTTATGGATAAATGATTCAACTTTCCGATTGCGAACAGCGAGACTAATAAGATCGTTCCACAAGTATTTTGGCGCTTGGCTCCAATTAATCTCCTCAACAGGCAATTCCGAAACTCGTCCGTGCATCTGTATCGCGACTACTTCCAGTGTTAGCGTAATGAGCACGTTAAGAAGCTTCTGCTGCAGAGCTTCTGGCAGGTACGGCGACTCAAGGCCTGCCGCTTCAAGTAGGCTTGGCTTCGCATATTGATCAATTGTCTGCGCAATGAAATCCATGTCCGATTGAAAATCGCGTCCGGCCCGAACGTTAGCCGCGTTGATATTGACGATTGGGCGAATTGCTGGGGGAAGTCTTCTTGCGCTTGGCATTGTGGCTCCCATCACAAGAATTGGTAGGACGGTGACCCCCTCTGAGATTGCCGCCTCAATTTCCATTTCCACGTAGTCAAGTCTAGCTGGTGGATTAAACGAGAAGGGAAATCTGGCACGCCACCAGGGCGTCTTGCACCAGTTAGGTCCTATGATAGCTAACAATATTGCGCTCTCTCGGAGGGCAGTCTGGATGTGCTTGCGGAAGTCCCCCGCTGCAGGAATGGTCTCAGTGTCAAAAAAAACGCGCTCCTTCCCGTAACGGCCAACCAAGAAATCGAAGATACGACCCGTAGCCTGTTCAGTGTCAAATCGTCGATACGATATGAATAGTTTGCCCCTTGTGCTTGAGCGGCTAGGCCTCACGTCTTGGAGCTGCACTAAGAGCTCAGATACCGTAACCTCAACGTTGCCAATACGAACTCTATCTTTAGGCGCCACCCTCTCTTCTTTCAGGCGATGCCACTGGCCAGCTCTATGGATGGCAATTCCGGTACTTGATCCAATATCCATGAGAGTTTGCGAGCCATCAGGCTCAACGATAAGACAGCCGTGGGATCGTGACACGCTTTTATCAAAAAGAACTACGTCACAAGCTGTGCCGCTTCCGATCAGGTAGCGTTTCCGGTTTGATGGGCGTTCAGAAGGCACGGTCGGTCCTCAAAAGTTGCTTAGTTATCCGCATGCCGAAAACTGATTTGAATAACCGATGGATGGCTGAACGAAGTCGACGCCTCGATCGCTTATTCAGTCGCTGCCCGGCGTTTCGATGAGCGTTTTGGCTTCAATTTCATTAGTCCCCGCAGGATCAGCGCAGCAGCTTCGTCGATATGGACCGTTCCTGCGAGCAGTCGATTTTCGGATTGGGTTAGACCATTGCGAAGATCCTTCGCGCGGAACTTGCTGAACGCCTCCAGGCCTTCCCAAGCGGCCGGGCGATCAACCTCCGGCCGGGTATCCGGGCTGTGAAGTTCCATCGCTTGGACTATGGCAAGACTGCAACCTCCGAATCCGCCGAGAACGAAGAGCGGCGATTTGCGCTCGATTTGAATAAGCGCTTCCTCGGCGATTCCCGGCATCTTGCCTTTGTATTCCGCGGTCCTACCTCCGAGCGTGATGCGCGCATCGATCTTCGAAGCCATGGCGGTGCGCATAGCCGTCAATCCTTCGGTCCAGTCCGATAATTGGGGCGGTGGAACGTTGTCCGCACGCTCCGACAGTTGCATCCGCTGTCCGTCGGGTTTGAGGAGCACGAGATCCGCGAGCCCCTTCAGCGCTCCTTGGAGCGTTTTCAGCTTTTCCACCGACGACAGCGCGTGCACCGGCCATGCAAGGTAATTCTCGACCAATATGCGTTGGTCGTCGCTGGCCGGGCGGTATCTATCGACGATCTCGAACAAAAGTTCGGTAAACCCGCCTTCCCGAAGGTCTCCACCGTAGGCCAGCTTTCCGCCGCACGCGAGGAGATGCCTCGCAATCTCGGCCATTGCATCCTGGAGGTGCTCGACGCCGAGTCCCAATACTGCCATGTCCGGACTTTCGGAGATCGAGATGCCTATGCACCGGTCTTTGAGAAACGTCGCTTTCATGTTGCGGCTCCCGCGAGAAATTCGGTCGCGCTGAGCAATCGGATTTTCGGTGCTGCCTTCGCAAACAAATCCAGCTCCTCCGCGCCGATCGGCGGATCGGGATACACGAGCACCTCGCGTGCCGGCGTCTTATCCTTGATCGCGGTCAGAATGATCAATTCCGGTGGTCGAGGCGAAAACGCGACGCTGGTACCGGCCCCGGCTTCGAAGACCTTGACCCGGCACCGCCAGAGAAAGTCCTTAAGGACTTCGTCGATGAGGCGGCCGACGATGACATCAATGCGGTCCATCTTCACGGGATCCATCCTGACGATCGGAACGTTGGCCATGTAGGGAAAGCCCCGCTCGTCGATATCGTCGATGCAATCGGCGACGACCACGGGAACATCGTGGAGTTTGGCCTGGATCATCTCCTTCCGGCACCATTCCCGTGACGAGTAGCTATCGGTATGAATCGCGATGACCGCGCTCGTTCTGACCTTCAGGAGGAGCACGCGGTCGAAACGCTGGCCGATGGGAATGTCGAACACGTCAAAAAACGCATCATAGCCGCCGTCTTGCACGAAGCGGCGGAACTCCTTCGCGATCTTCACTCCATGATCGTCGTGCTTCGAATGGCTGACGAACACTTGCACGCGTCTGAGGAAATTCTCGAGATCGTCGTCGGACACGGCCGGTCGCGTCAATCTTTCGAGGTAGTGGCGCAACATCCTGCAGAATTCGTACGAAAGGGCGGTGAACATTCGGCGCCGCTTGACTCGCTCGTCCTCGCCGGCCCACAGGTCCCAGCGGACGGCTTGTTCCGGAACGACGCCCGCCTTGATGCCGCTCGGATCGATGGCGACGGGAAAAATGAACGCCCTGAGTCCCAGGCCGTCCGCGGCGTCCGAATGCCGCTTGCCCCATTCGACCCATTCTGCGCTTTCCGCCCAGTTCTTGTCGACCAGGAGGATGACCGCACTGGTCTCGGCGGTCTCCAAGTCAATGTCGATGGGCACCGTCGTACCTGCCGGCGCCGCCGATCTGTACATCACCGGGATTCCGGATCCTCCGGCAACGTTCTGGTATAGGTTGCGCCGATAGTGCTCGAACAGCGCGCGCGCGATTTCCTGTCCCTCTCCGAACGCTGGGTGCCAAGCCACATGGATCGTCAGGAAAGGTTTCGTCGGAATGGTCATATGGTGCCTGTGATCGTACCGGAAAGTCCGTTTTCCGAGGAACTTGACCATCCTGCCGCAAATCCACGGATTTGTCTGCGCCGACGGCGCTCCCGCGTCTGGTCGGGCGCCCCGTCCACCTAGGGACAACCCTAATCGATGTACCGGTCCAATTCCGTTAGTGTTGGTGGGATTCGGAACCACCTCCTCAGGGCATTGGTGCTGCTGATGCGGTTAAGGTTCTTTCGGGGATCGCGTGGCGGAAAACTCCATCAAGAACGTGTTCATCAGCCATGTCCATGAGGATGACCACGGCTTGGGTAAGACGAAGGATCTGCTCGCAAAGAATGGCATGACCATTCGCGACGGCTCGATCAACTCGGAAAAACCGAACAAGGCAAACGCCGACGAATACATAAAGTCCGAGATTCTCGCGCCCCGGATCAAATGGGCCGGCACGTTCATCACCTATATCACTCCGCATACGAAGGACAGCGAGTGGGTAAATTGGGAGATCGAATATGCGGAAAAACAGGGAAAGCGAATTGTGGGTATCTGGGGTCATGGACACAAGGATTGCGAGGTGCCGGAAGCCCTCAAGAAATACGCGGACGCGGTAGTGCCCTGGAATGCTGAAAAAATCATGGATGCGATCGACGGCAAGCTGACCGACTGGCAGGATCCCGAAGGCAAGCCTCTTCCCGTGCGACCGATCGCCAGGGCTAACTGCTGATGTCAGCCGCACCAACGATCTACTCATACGTTGTCGCACGCGACTTCGGTTTCGCGCCGAATCCCTTCCACGGCGTCTGCACGCTCGCGACCTGCAAACCACGCATACGGAAGGGGGCGGCGATCGGAGACTGGATTGTCGGCACGGGCAGCGGTGCGGCGGCGCGCAAGCGTGCGGGCTTTCTGGTGTTTGCGATGAAGGTGGAGGAAGCGATCAGCTTCGACGAATACTGGAAGGACGAGCGTTTCCTGTTGAAACGGCCGAACCTCCGGGGCAGCAAGAAGATGGCGTTCGGCGACAACATCTACCACCGAAAGGGCGAAGGGTACGACTGGAAGCAGTCGAATTCCCATCACACGCTGCCCGATGGACGCACGAACACGTTCAATTTGAACACGGATACAAGCGTCAACCGTATCCTCATTTCCCGGACATTCACGTATTGGGGAGGCACGGGCCCGGCCGTTGCGGCGCAGTTCCGGAATTTCAATGGGGACGACATCGTCTGCACGGCACGCAATCACCGGAGCAACTTCGCGCCCGACCTCGTCGCAGCATTCCTGAAATGGCTCGGGCCCTTGGCGAACGAAGGATATTCGGGCGAGCCGCTCGACTGGGACCGCACGGCGTGAACACGGAGAAAGCCAACATGTTCATCGCCGATTACGAACGGCTGACACGGGAAACCGACCGCTTCAGGCCGGAGGAGGTAAATCCGATCCTCCTCGGGCTCTTCGGGGAGGTAGGAGGCGTCTTGGCCGCGGCCAAGAAGCTCAGGCGGGAAGGCACGGCGTTCGTCGGCTACCGCCGCGCGGTCGAGGAGGAATTCGGAGATGCACTCTGGTATTTCGCCGCCCTCTGTCGGCGCGTCGGCGTGCCTTTGCACGAGGTGTTCGCCGCGGCTTCGTCGCAGGACTACCTGTGTTCGATGGCGGCCGCGGATGATCCGCCGGGCGCCATATCCCGGGTCTCTGCTCCCGAGCCCTCGGGCACGTTCGATGAAGTTTTGCTCAGTCTCGGAGGCAATGCGGCCGATCTTCTTGTCTTGACGAAGCTGGCGCCGGACTCCTTGGCCCGCTTGACGGCCTTCGCCGACGCGTTCCTGCGCGCGTTGAATGCTGCGGGAATTTCATTAGCCGAGGTCGCGTCGGTCAACGTTCGAAAGGTGCGGGGTAGATTTCTGGCACCCGTTCTGCCGGATCTTCCGGAGTTCGACGGAACTTTCCCCGAAGAAGAACGTCTGCCGCGCGAGTTCGAGATCGTGATCCGTCAACGCTCCGGAGGCCGCAGCGTCCTCGAAATGAACGGAGTGGTCATCGGCGATCCGCTGACCGACAACATCGCCGACCGCGACGGCTACCGGTTCCACGATGTCTTTCATTTCGCGCATGCCGCGGTCATGCACTGGTCGCCGACCTTTCGCGCCCTGATAAAACGCAAGCGCAAGAGCGATCCCGTCGTGGATGAGACGCAGGACAGCGGTCGCGCCATCGTCGTCGAGGAAGGCCTGTCGGCCTTCGTTTTCTCGCACGCGAAAACGCTCGCCTTCTTTGAGGGGCAATCCTCGTTGTCCTTCGACCTGCTCAAGACGGTTCGGCAATTCGTCGATGGCTACGAAGTAGATGCCTGCCCCATGAAACTGTGGGAAGATGCCATTTTGCAGGGCTATGACGTGTTCCGTCGTGTAAAGAGGGACGAGGGCGGCATCGTTCGCGGAGACCGTAATCGCCGCAAGCTGGAGTTCCGGCCGCTCGGAGCAGTCTGATGAATGCAGCCGCCCGTTTCGTGGCGACCGTCCGCGGCTTCGCCTTCGAGAACGTCTTCAATCCTTATTCGGATCGTTGCGCCGTTCATGACAGGGCGGACGCGCCGGCCATTCGGTCCGCGACCCTCAGTGCTATCCTTGGGGCGGCGGCCTCCGGGGAAATCCACTCGGTGTGGATCGGAAGGGATCTTGGTTATCGCGGTGGTCGACGCACCGGCCTCGCGTTGACGGACGACGTCCACGTTGCGGCCCACGCGGCCCGTTGGGGCATCGAGACCCGGCGCTGCACGAAAGGATTGCCGGTCAAGGAGAGGACCGCCGCGCTGGCATGGTCGGTGCTGGATGAAATCGAGTTGCCGGTGTTCCTGTGGAATGTTTTCCCCTTTCATCCTCACGAGCCGGGCCTTCCCTTCACGAACAGGTCGCATCGGGCTTCGGAGCGCGCGGTGGGGGAAGAGATACTCTCCGAGTTGCTGCGGCTGCTGCGGCCGGAACGGGTAGTGGCGCTCGGCGGTGACGCGGCCAGTTGCGGCGAGCGCGTGGCGCCGGGAAAATGCCTGAAGGTTCGGCACCCGAGCTACGGCGGCCAGGCCGATTTCCTGCGTCAGATGTTCGAACTGTACGGACGCAGGCCGAATCCGGCATCAGTTCAAGGCGATCTTCTTTCCTACCTTAACTGACGAATTGCGCGGTCAGAGGCCCGAAAGGGAGCCTAGGGAAAGTCCCAGTCTCAAGAATGGGGTTCAAATGCTACGCTGATATTCAGCGTAGCACGCGCGAGGCAACGGTCATGAACACGCCCGCTGATCAGCTTGAGCCAGTCCGAATCTTCCTGTCTTACGCAAGTGAGGACGAAGATATCATGCTCGCGTTCTCGCAGGCCTTTGATCGATTGAGAGAGCTAAGCAACTCGAGGATCGCCACCATATACGACAAGAAATCCTTCGAGGTGGGTTCACCCGTTCCATTGATCAAAGAGATTTCTGGCAAACTGTACCGCTCCGATTGCCTTCTGATTCTCTACACCGGCGCTCTGAAGAAGAGTTTCTCCTGGACGGGCACTGAGCTTGGAATTTTTTGGGGGTTTATCCGCGCCGACGAGCGCGAGAGCGGGTCCTCGACCAGGCAGATCGTTGTCGTCTATTTCGATGAGAAGCCGCCCGTCGATTGGGGAGGCTTGGGCATTAATCTTGAGATATCCCCGCCGGACTTGCGGAGGCCAAAGGACGAGTTCGAACAAAAGGTCCGCGGGGCGATCGAAGGCGGACAACATCAGTATGATGCTCTCGTGAACACCTTGGTCGGTATTGGAGCGCTTGCGGACCTCCGTTTTCAAACGAGTCAACCGAGCGATTCACCTACGCAATGGGCGAACTATGTCGCCAAGCGCGCCACCGCCATTTCGGACGAAATCGTGCCTTCGCTCATGAGCCGGTTGCACGAGAGCATCTCGCGCCGAGTGAAGCGAACGAGAGTTGAGCAGCGACTCATCGAGTTCCAGATTCCGAAGACGTTCCAGGCAGCCGACGACGGCCTGCGGTTGCCGGAGGACGCGCAGCTCATCGAACATGGCGACGCTTTCTCTCTCTTTACGAAAGCTGGCATGGAGAGCCCAGTGAGTTGGAGGGCGTTCAAATCGGCGCTCGCAGGGAACTCCGAGTCGGTCTGGATCACTGCCGCTATAGAACGCAGCGTGGTCAGCGCGATCGCTCCGGATATCGACCGCGACGACGAGCAAATAATCCGGATTTCGGAGGATAGAGAGATCTATCGCCTCATCGTAACTCGCCGGTTTGAGTTCTATGATGGCAGCGCTATGGCGCACATGTATTTCATCCCGGCACTCCGCTTTGCGTTCCTCGAAGACTCAGACGCGGCTGTGACACTGGGATTCATCAACGTTGCGACCAAGTATCGAGAAATCTTTCTCAACAAGAAGAGTGATCTGTCCCTTCTCAACTACTATACAAAGCCGGACTTCGACGAATTGCGGTCGAAAGTGCGACGTTCGATCCGGCAGCTGCTCATTATCGAAGACGAAAGCCATATTTTGAAACTGGACAAGTGGGAGTCGATAACGAGGTATTTTGGTGTTGCTTCGGAAGCAGAGGCGAAGCACATCGGAGAAATGAATGGGCAATGGAAGGTAGCGCGAAAGTGCCTCATCGATGCGGCTCAAGTCGTGCTCAAAGCCGTCCCGACGGCCTCTGAGCCGGAAAACGACAAGGCTCTCAATCTATGGGTCGACGCCCTCGGCAAGTTCGTCGATGTCTCCGACCGGATAAATTCCACTGCATTGAGCCGAGCTATTGCCAATCTCGGGAGATACCTGTCGGTTGCCACTCCTCCCGGGGTAGTCCCGGAGTCGGACAAGAATGGTGCGGCGACCCCAGGAAGCGTTTCCGGAGAGCCAACGCCGCGGTAAGGGCGTTCAATGCGCGTGGAATTGTTACCGTAGCGGGCGCTCTGATTGCGGCGCTAAGGCTCCCTCGCAAGCAACGTGACGATTTCCTTTATCTTCCTTGCAGTCTGCACCAGAATCGAAAGTTGTCCCGACTGCGGCAGCCATTCCATGAAGCGTTGGACCGCCAGGCGCGTCGCAGGCTCGTCGGAACAGTTGGCGATCAAGCCCAACTGAATCGCCTGGATTGGATCGATGACATACACCCCGAAGGGAGCGGGGACTACGGTCGCGTTGGGGAAACCCAGCATCCGCTGCGCTTGAGCCTCGGTCGCACCTCTCTGACACGCGATCAGATGGATGGGACCACCGTAGAATTTCTTCAGGGTGATAGCGTAGGTATGATCGCTTAAATGCGGTTGCCCGACCAGTTCTCGTGCCGCCGCGACGGACAGGGCGTCAGGGACGGCAGCCGGCCGGCACAGGATCGTTTTCCCGTCGAGGTCGAACCCAAATACTTTCTCGGCCGTCGTTTCGGCAGCCAGCCCCGATACCAGCGATTCGATCATGCGATCTTTCCGATCGGCGTAGCTAAGTCTCTTCCAATCAAGGGCGGGGCCAAGATACCCGCGCCCCTGACGATTGGACAAGACGCCCTTCTGCGTCAATTCGATCGTGCGGGTTACCACCGCCCGCCTGACGGCCTCCTTCAGTTCGTTCAGGTGCTGGGACGAGCGCCGAAGACGTTTTCTCGTTCTAATCTGGTCTGAAATGCGCGGTGATGGGTCTCCGATGGGGCAAGACTGGAGTCCCGTTCGAAAATGTCGACCACGGTCACCTTTGACGGAGCAGTCGCATACGCGGTCTGGAATTCGGCGTCGCAAATGCCTACCGAAGCGAAGTCCCCCGCTTCCCTTCCAGCCGGCATTTCCGTTGTACAACATCAGAAATATGTCGCATTCGCGGGCTTGGCGCATACATTCGTCCCAAGAGTCCCGCTCCGCCGAGGCGCGCCGCCTCTTCGTGTATCCAGACCTCGTACATTCCGCTGCCTAGCGTTTGCGAACTTTCGATATCCCTCTTGAGATCCGAGCGCAGATCCGTAAGCCGGACGCTACTCTTCCCTCGTCGAGGAAGGTTGTCCTTGCAGCGACTCGAAATCATCACCCTGATCTTGGACGATTTCGCCAAAGCGGATCTCCATTCTAATCATTAGCGCGGCACAACTCGGTCTGTCGAATTTACACCTGACGTGTCGGACCGTGAAGGGGCTTGTCACGGGCCCGTTTCGAAGGTGAGCAGCCTCCGATAGAAGTTATTGGGTCGGTGGTGCAGCGTCCCCCCGCTCCAGCAAGGTCAAAAGGTGCCGTTCGATCTGCTCGCGAGTATAGGCTGGAAAGTTCAAGAGGCCTCGGGCGGCTGGCGGGACTATTCTGGTCTCGTCGACGCACATGATCCAGAGTTGCATCTTTGCTTCATCGCGACGCTTCAAGGCGATCTCTAGTTCGTCGTAGCACCACGGACTACAGGCGTACTCCTTGCACCAAACGACGACGAACACGTTCGAGCGTTCGATATAGTCGATCACCTCGTGAGGCAGGTCACGGCCGGCACCGAAGTCCCGCTCGTCACGATAGACGTCGAAATGGCGTCTCCGCAGCGTCATCTCGATGTAGTCCGCTTCAGCGGGTCTGCTCCGTGGATAGCTGATGAAGAAACGCAGCGGATCGCTCCGTTTCGGCGTTGTGATCCTACTCGCGGCCAACTCTTCGACCAGTTTCATGGCGAAATCGGCACTTTCGGGTCGGTACAGCGAGGCGACGCGATCCTTGAAAAGGTCATCCAGCGGCCAACGCAGGGCCTGAAGGCATTCAGTCGATGCTCCCCCCAGGAATGCCAAGGGAAGGAGTGGCTTTGATTGGGTGATCGCCAGTGAAAGCAGGAGACTTGCCGGCCCCGCTGGTTTTCCACCGATCGCTACGACAGCGTGGCTCGCTTGCAATGCAGCGAGCTGTGACAGGAGCCAAGTGTATTCCCAATTGGGTGCACCTTGCGCACCCGCCGCGATGGGATGCGTCAGCAGGCGGAAATCGGAATGGGGCGGGGGTCCTGTCAAGGCCGCGATGGCCGATAGAACGTCGGGAACAGCCGGGCAATGGATCTCGATCGATGGAGCCGCTCTTCCGGCGTCTGGAAGAGCCTTCACGGCGCCTCGAATGGCGGCGAGATCAGCGGAGCCGGGAAAGGGACTGCAAGCGACCAAGTCGTGTCCCATCGTCACGACATCGCTGCCAATGCGGTCCATCGACGCATTCAGAACATGAAGTTGTCCATCATAATCCTGATGGCCCGATGGGACGCTGGTGCCCCCGATTACGAAGATCTTCATCGTGAAATGTGGTGATCGAGTGTGCTGCGATGAAGAGCGCTCAGGCGGCTCCATGCGCGCCTGACTTGCGGTCGGAGGACAGCATAGCTGGATAGGTCATTGCTGAAAAACGCGCACATATGTTACTCTCTTTCTCGAAGATGGCGGCACTGCTACGGCTTCAAAGGCTCGAGCATATTCTCAGCCAATTTGCGGAACCAATCTTCGACGCTTTGCGGATGCGTCGCCCCGAGCAAGGCCGGCGCGAACGTACCCTTCGCTACATGCACTCCGAGCTGCCTATAAGCCTCGAACTGCTCCTCGTCGTAAAATTGGTCGAGAGTAGATTGGTGTGGAAAGTCGGGATGCAGGAACTTGTAGCGCTTGAGCAGTTCGGCCTCGTCACCGGTCAGTGAGAGCTTGAGATAGAGCAGCAGTCCCATTCCCCCATCGCGGCCGTCCCTGGCCGGCGGGTAGATTATTCTGAAAAGCTGCGCGTGCGTTTTGCTGTAGCGCGTCTTCGGATCGGGACGCATTTCGTCGAGGCGCGGCTCGATCCGGATGCCGAGATCAATCTGCGCATGTCGGACAAGCGTCAGTTGGCCATGGAACGTGCTTTCCGGATCCGCCTCGCCATCGACGCAAACGATGAACTTGCAGCGGCGGCGGAGCAACTCGTAGAGGCCCATGTTTTCGATGTGGCCGCCGTCGGAGACGTTCAGCCATCCCCGCGCCTCAGACATGGAGATACCCGTCATTTCGCGAAACAGGCACTCGGCTCCCGGGGGACGATGGGGTGGGTTTTTTGGGTTCGCGATCCAGACCCCGAGACGTATGTTGAGCAGCGTCATCAATCCAGAAAGCGTTGGAAGAGATCCAAGTCCCATGTGCGGCGAAGCAGCGGCTCCCGAGATCGCCATCGCGGTCGCGAGGTCCACGGGTTTGCCGTTTAACCACCATGCCGTGCTCGGGTGATATCCTACTGCCGACGATCCGATCCAGTGCTTCGAAAAGAGAAAGAAATCACCACGTCGGTCGCGAAGCACCGGGCTGGTGCTGGATGGCAGGTTCACAGTTGCGTTGACGAGATGATAAGGGGCGCGACCGCTTGTGTTCATTGCGGAAATCGGAAGCCAGCCGTCACCTCCCGTCGTTCGCACGAAAGTCTTGGCGAGCTGGTCGCGATAGAGTTTGTGCGGTCCGGTGAGGTTTATATTGAGTCCGAGAAACGCATAGACAAGGGAAATCGCCGCGATGGCTTCGAGAACGTTGCGGCCGCTTGCATAACGGAAGATCAAGGAATCTCCCGACGGGTCCTGCGGGTGATGACCAAGCGATTGGAGCGCCCAGAACAGTCCGACCGCGAAAATCGGAGCTATCAGTCCAGCAGCATACAAAGCCACCTTCAAAAACAGCTTGCGGAATGCGTCGCTTTGAAAGATCGGCAGGAAGGTTGCTGCCGCGGGTGCGGTCAAAATGGCAAGGAGCGCGCCGCCCGTAATCGTCCAATGCGGTGTCTGTAGCTGCGAGATCCACTCGAAGCCACGCTCGATTAGAAAAATGGCAGACAATCCCACAGTGATTCCGGCGATCCACGCGAGAACAGAGCTGCCGAGCCGAGTGCCCAATCCCACCCTGAGCAGCAATCCATAGACCAATACGCAGATCGCGGTCGCGATGGCGAACCCGCCGGTCATCCTGAGCAGATTTTCGGAACTGATCCACTCCGAGCTTCGCACCGATAATGCCGCCAAGACTGCAATGAAGGAAAGCGGGATCGTCCAGTTCAGGATCAAGCCTGCGACCGTCCCGGTGACCATCAGCCAGCGATGACGTAAATCGACGGTGCTGAGATATTTGGCGTTTTGCCGAACGTGCCGAACCTCAGCTGTGTCGGGTCCTTGCGGGGCAGCGATGTCGGCAGAGGTTCCGGATCCACCCAGCACACAGGAGACAAAGGTCCCAGTGTAACCTCCTCCCGAAACGGTCGAAAGATAATCGAAATCCTTGATTAGCTCCCGCTCGGCGAGGAACTGGATGACGCCCAGACAGAAAGTTGCTGAGCGGATGCCACCTCCCGAGAGGGCAAGTCCGACGGCTCCTTCGTCTTCGACCCTAACGATACCAAAGGCTTGGCGCCGACGCGTGATCTCCGCCGTCTCGTCCGCTTTCATCGTCCCGAAGTCGTGCGAGCGGATACCAGTCGCATCCACCTCGTCGATCCCGAATTTCAGGGGGCCGAAGCACTCGTTGAGGTGGGATTGGCTCAAGACGTCAGGCGTCTCAGCGTCGTCCCCCACCTTCCCGTAGGCCATGTTTTGCAACGTTCGCGAGAACGCAACCAGGCGAGGTCGAAGCTTCTCCAATTCGTCGCGGAAGTCGTTAGCGCCATCTCTGGAGTCGAGAATGCCTGCCTTAAGTGCCCTGTGCCATTTTGCCGTCAGAGGTCGCAGCTCGACATTGAGCATGTGAGTCGCGATCTTTGCGAATTCGGAGCAGCCAGGGTGGTCCTTCATGGCTTTGCGGGCCAGGCCGAATATGTCGTAGAGGCTCTTCAGTGCCGTGGATTCGACGCCATATTGATAGGGCAGCCGCTGGGTCGAAATGCGCGTCCGCAGCTCCGATAGCAGATCGTGAGCCGCGAGTTGATCCGGGGTTAATTTGCGTCGGCCGCCATTTGCCTCCGCTGTTTCGTCGGCTCCGGTCACGACCACCTCGATGCTCTGGGAATTCGATCCGGAAGAGTAGCACGTTGATCGACCTGCTTCCATCAGGGATGAGCTATCGCCAAATTTTGGTGACGGCGCGGCCGGTCAGGCGGCGGCGGTTATGGGCTGACGGTCAGTCGGTTTGGCGATGACCTCGATCCCGTCGTTGAATGTCACACCGAGAACGAGTTTTGGCAACTGGTTGTGGCCGTCGAGACGGCGCCAGCTTTTCTGCGCGGCCTCAAGCAGTTTGAAGACCATCGCGAGCGCCGTTCTGTTGGACAGGCAGCCCTTCGATCGGATCGTGCGGTGGCGCACGGTAGCGAAGGTGCTTTCAATGGGATTGGTAACCGGTATGAGATTTCTCGGTGCCGATGTTCCGCTGCGATATTCAAGATCGTAGCGTATGGTGCGACCATCGGGACAG
>NZ_AUGA01000048.1:0-65618 GCF_000426785.1 Bradyrhizobium sp. th-b2 | reverse complement strand
CCCCCTCTCTCGCAGAGGGCGCAGGGAAAGCCGGGTGCCGATCGCACCCATGGGCCCCGAGCAATGGGTAGAAAGCTCGGGGGTAGGACCACAGGTGTAACCGGAAACTCCGGCTTTCCCTGCGCGATGGGTTACGGCTTACTTCGCGCTCTCCCCGGCGAGACTGGGCTTGTTTGTCACCGCCTTCGCAAGACGCAATTGCGTCTTACAAGGGGACACCGGCCGCTAGGGCGTCAGGACCACGCGACTTCGCCGTCCGCTTCGCGTGCTCTCGTCAGTCACACACTCGGCGTCCACCGCATCCCACACCGCGTTCGTGACGATCGCGAAGCGCCCCTCGATCGGGTGAGACGGGCGGATTTATAGCACTGAGTTTCATTTCTGATAAAGCGAAATATTTTCGCGCGCGAGCATTGACAGGTTTTACTGAGTTGCCCGTCGGGTTGTTTTGTCGCACCCCAGCCGTCATTCCGGGGCTCGCGAAGCGAGAGCCCGGAATCCATCAGGCAACATCACGGGTGGCAAAATGGATTCCGGGCTCGCGCCAAGAGGCGCGCCCCGGAATGACGGAAGAGCTCAACTCAACGTCCCCGCATGCACCCACCAGCCGGGGTGATCGGCGCGGAGCTTTTCGCCGGCGGCCTCGGCGTCGGCGTCGGTTTCGAAGATCGCAAAGCAGGTCGCGCCGGAGCCCGACATGCGGGCGAGGCGAACGGCCCTCGCCGCGCGCAAGGCGGATAGCACGTCGCTGATGACGGGCTCGATCCGCGCGGCGGGGGCTTCGAGATCGTTGGTGCCGCGCTTGAGCGCCGCGATCCAGTCGTCGACCGCGTGCCCCTCCGGCCAGGACGGCGCCTGCATCATGACGTCGGTGGCGCCGATCAGGAGTTCGCCGTTGCGCAGGCCGAGCGCATTGAAAACGTCCCTGGTCGCGACCGGCACGCGCGGATTGACCAGCACGCAGGGCATTTTCGGCAGGTCGAGCGGCAGCAGGCCTTCGCCGACGCCGGTCATGTCGCAGGCGCGCGAGGCGACGCACACCGGCACGTCGGCGCCGGTCTGCAGCGCGACCGCCATGATCCTGCTATCGTCGAGCGAGAGCTCGTTGAGCCGCGCCAGCAGCCGCAGCGCGGCCGCGGCGTCCGCCGAACCGCCGCCGATGCCGGCCGCAACCGGCAGCACCTTCTCCAGTGTGAAGTGGCCGACCTTGAGGTCGACGACCTGCTCGCCGAGCAGGCGCGCCGCCTTGAGCACCAGATTGTCTGACGTATCGCCGCAGGCATCGGCGAGCGGTCCTGACATCGCAAGCGACAGCCCGGAGCCCGGCTCGAGCGTGAGTCGATCGGCGCAATCGGCAAACGCGACGACGCTCTCCAGGTCGTGAAACCCATCGACGCGCCGCCCGACAACCTTCAGCGTCAGGTTGACCTTGGCACGCCCTTCTTCAATCAGCGCCGGCACGGCGATAAACCCCTAAAAAACGATATCGTGTGCGATTAGCGTAAATCGCACCATGATCCTATCCCTTTGTTGGCAAGGAAATTCCGGGTCTGGGACACGCCTGAGACACTCTTACCGTCATTCCGGGGCGATGCGCAGCATCGAACCCGGAATCTCGAGATTCCGGGTTCGCCCTTCGGGCGCCCCGGAATGACAGAACAATTGAATAGGCGCGCAAATGCCCGGGACAAGCCCGGGCATGACGCCTCAACTGAAAATGCAGCGCTAGCGACTTATGCGCCTAGCCGCCCTTGCCGTCGTCGTCCTTCTTCTTGTCGGCGGAGGCGGCGGAGGAGTTGGCATCGTCCGGCAGGCCGTTGTCGATCTTGGCCTGGATCTTCGGCAACTCGTCCGGCTCGGGCTTGAGGTCGCGCGCATGCGCCCACTGGAACTTGGCTTCCAGCGTGCGGCCGACGCGCCAATAGGCATCGCCGAGATGGTCGTTGATAGTCGGATCTTCCGGCTTCAGATCGATCGCGCGCTCGAGGTTCTTCACCGCCTCCTCGAAATTGCCGATCCGGTAATAGGCCCAGCCGAGGGAGTCGACGATGTAGCCGTCGTCGGGGCGCTGATCGACGGCACGCTTGATCATCTTCATGCCTTCGTCGAGGTTGATGCCCTGGTCGATCCAGGAATAGCCGAGATAGTTCAGCACATGCGGCTGCTCGGGCTGCAGCTCGAGCGCCTTGCGCATGTCGGCCTCGGCCTTGTTCCACTGCTTGGAACGCTCCTCGCAGATGCCGCGGTAGTAATAGGTGACCCAGGCATTCTTGTCGCCGCCGGCCGGCAGCGCGTCGATCGCCTGCGAATAGGTGGTGGCGCAGTCGCCGAACTTCTTGCGGCCACGCTCGATATTGCCGAGCGCCAGGATCGCCTCGATGTCCTTCGGCTGCTCTGTTGTGACTTCCTTCAGGATCTTGATCGCCTCGTCGCTGCGGTCGGCGGCGTCGAGATTGGTCGCGAGCTGGATCTGGGCGTTGCGCTTCAGCGCCGAGGACGCCGGCATCCGCTCATAGACCTTGATCGCCATCTGCGGCTTCTTCACCGATTCATAGAGATCGGCGAGCGACAGCAGTGCCAGCGGATGGTTCGGCTGCAGATAGAGCGCAAGCTGCAGATAGACCAGCGCGAGGTCCTCGCCGCCGCGGCGGGTCAGCGTGGCGCCGATGCCGTACAGCGCCTCGGCGGCGCCGGCCTGGGGTGAATCGATCAGCGGCGGCAGCTTCTTGCCGGCCTTGGTCTCCTTGATGCCTTCCAGCACCAGCGGATGGCGCGGCAGCTTCTTGTCGAAGGCCTCGTACATCGCAGTCGCAGCGGCGGCATCCTTGTTGCGCGAGGTCCAGCGCGCATATTCGTCGACCGTGCGCAGCATCGAATCGTCGAGCTTGTAGACGCGCTCGAAGCGGGCGCCGGCATCCTTGTCCTTGCCGGCGAACTCGTAAATCATGCCGGCATGCAGGTCCTTGAAGATCGGATACCATTCCGGGCCGGTCAGCTTGTCGATCGAGGCGACCGCACCCTTGCTGTCGCCGGCGCCTTGGGCGGCCCAGG
Organism: Bradyrhizobium sp. th-b2; assembly: GCF_000426785.1. NCBI lineage: Bacteria > Pseudomonadati > Pseudomonadota > Alphaproteobacteria > Hyphomicrobiales > Nitrobacteraceae > Bradyrhizobium > Bradyrhizobium sp. th-b2. The sequence goes on along the minus strand of NZ_AUGA01000048.1, from coordinate 62,567 downwards.
CCGACAGCAGCGTCGCGACCAGGTCGGTGATCGGGCCGCGGACCGACTGGTTGATGTTGGACTGCGCGGCGGCGTATTTCTTCTGCTTGAGGTCGCGCACGCCGACCACGAGGCGGGCGACGCGGTTGGCCTTGTCCTGGGTCAGGATGCGGTCGGCGAGCTTGACCGCCTCCTCGATGTCGCCGTCGGCGAGCGAGGAGATGAAGGCGCGGTCGAGCAGCTCGGAGTTCTTCGGATCGGTGCGCAGCGCCGAGCGGTAGAACGCCGCAGCCGAGGTCGCGTCGCGCTCGACGCTGGCGTGGCGAGCCGCCAGATAGCTGCCGGCGGTGGTCAGCGATTTCAGGTCGGTCTTGCTCGGGAATTGCGCGGCATTGTCGGTCGGATGGTCCGGCGTTTGCGCCGACAGCTGCGCAGGAACGGCAAGCGCCGCCGCAGCAAGAAGGGCAATCGTCAGGCGGTTGAAACGGGTGGACAGCATCACGGTCGCCTTGCTCCAGGGGTTTAAGGCCACGAAGGATTTACGGCCAAGATCCTCGCGACAAGATCTTGCGATCAGTCTCAAAATGCGAACCCAAGCGGCGGCATCACGGCGAGCGGACAATGCCGCTTTTGGCGCTCTACCGCAAGGATAGCCCATGACGAATCAATTGGCAGATTAGGCCTTTACGCCCGCCGATCCAGCCAGCACCACCGCAAAAGCCTCCCACTATGGCGGTATCGTGACCGGACCGGGCACATTCGCGTGCAGACGCAAAAAGCCGCGGATCCCGGCGCCGCAGGCCCCCGTTTCGCCGCTCTCGCCGGAGCTGCAATCCGGCCGCGCCCACGACAGGACAGGCCGAGCGCAGGCTGCGGCGACCTCACGCAAATGTGGCCGGCCGTCTCGCCTTACATCGCCTCGTAGTTACATGGCCTCGTAGTTCGGACCGCCGCCGCCCTCCGGAGGAACCCAGGTGATGTTGCCGTTGGGGTCCTTCACGTCGCAGGTTTTGCAGTGGACGCAGTTCTGGGCGTTGATCTGGTAGCGCGGTGTGGCGCCCTCCTCGACCCATTCATAGACACCGGCCGGGCAATAGCGGTTGGAGGGACCGGCGAACACATCGTGCTCCGACGTCTTCTGCAGGTTCATGTCGGCGACCCTGAGATGGACCGGCTGGTCCTCCTCATGGTTGGTGTTGGACAGGAACACCGACGACAGCTTGTCGAACGAGATCTTGCCGTCCGGCTTCGGATAGGCGATCGGCTGGTGCTGCTTGGACGGATCGAGCGTCTTGCGGTCCGGCTTGGCATGCGACTGGGTGCCGAACAGCGAGAAGCCGAGCGTATTGCACCACATGTCAAAGCCGGACAGCACCATTCCGAGTATGTTGCCGAACTTCGACAACAGCGGCTTGGCGTTGCGGACCTTGAACAGGTCCTTGCCGATCGCAGACGAACGCCAGGCATTCTCGTAGTCGACGAGTTCGTCATTAGTGCGTCCGGCGCCGAGCGCTGCCGCGACGTGCTCGGCGGCGAGCGTGCCGGAGCCCATCGCATTGTGGACGCCCTTGATGCGCGGGACGTTGACGAAGCCCGCCGCGCAGCCGATCAGCGCGCCGCCCGGGAAAGACAGCCGCGGCACCGACTGGTAGCCGCCCTCGGTGATGGCGCGTGCACCATAGGCGAGCCGCTTGCCGCCCTCGAACAGCTCGCGGACATCGGGATGAGTCTTGAAGCGCTGGAATTCGTCGAACGGCGACAGATACGGGTCGTTGTAGTTCAGATGCACGACGAAACCGACCGCGACGCGGTTGTCGTCGTAGTGATAGAGGAACGAGCCGCCGCCGGTCTTGTCGTTCAGCGGCCATCCCAGCGTATGCTGAACCCGTCCCTTGCGGTGCTTCGCCGGATCGATCTGCCAGACCTCCTTCAGCCCGATGCCGAATTTCGACGGCTCGCTGTTGGCGTCGAGCTTGAACTTCGCGATCAGCTGCTTCGACAACGAGCCACGTGCGCCTTCGGCGAACAGCGTGTACTTGCCGAGCAGCTCCATGCCGCGGGTGTAGGAATCCTTGTGGCTGCCGTCCTTGGCGATGCCCATGTCGCCGGTCGCGATGCCCCGCACCGCGCCCTTGTCGTCATAGAGCACCTCGGTGGCGGCAAAGCCCGGATAGATCTCGACGCCGAGCGCTTCCGCCTTCGGCGCCAGCCAGCGGCAGACGTTGCCGAGCGAGCCGATGTAGCAGTGATGATTGTACATCAAGGGCGGCATGATGAAGTTCGGCAGGCGGAACCAGCCCTGCGACGTCGTCCAGTAGAAGCGGTCTTCCTTGACCTGCGTCTTCAGCGGACAGTCGGCGTCGTCGCGCCAGTCCGGGATCAACTTGTCGAGCCCGGCCGGATCGATCACCGCACCGGACAGGATGTGCGCGCCGACCTCGGAGCCCTTCTCCACCACGACGATCGAGAGCTCCGGATTGAGCTGCTTCAGCCGGATCGCGGCCGACAGGCCCGAGGGGCCGGCGCCGACGATGACGACATCGAATTCCATAGACTCGCGCGGAGGAAGGTCTTCAGCACTCATGATCCTGGTCTCAGCCCATCGAGAACGCTTCTAAGCTTTTCAAAAGTCGTTGTTTCCGATTTTTGACCGAAGAACAACCATGGAATCGCACTTCCATGGGTTTGCACGGCCCCGATACCTTAAGAGAATAATCTTTTCCAAAAACCGGCCTCCACTTTTCCCGATCATGCTCTAGATTGCAGCCATCATGGCCCTGACGCCCGAGCCCGCCCCTACACTGCAGCAATTGCTTGCCTTTTACCTCGAGGCCGGGGTCGATTGCGCGCTTGGCGACGCGCCGATCAACCGGCTGGAGGAGCCCGAGCCAGTTCCCGCGCCCGCCGCGCCGCGGCCACCAGTGGCGCTCAATCCGCTGCGTCCCCCGCCGCTGGCGATGCCTTCAGTTCCGCGCAGCGAAATCACCGTCGCGCCGGACGCCGCGATTGCCTCCGCACGCGAAGCCGCACGCACCGCACCGACGCTGGAAGTCTTGCGCGCGCTCATGGAGACATTCGACGGCTGCGCGCTGAAACACACCGCGACCCGGCTGGTGTTTGCCGACGGCAATCCCGAGGCGCGGGTGATGTTCGTCGGCGAGGCGCCGGGCCGCGACGAGGACATCGAGGGCCTGCCGTTCGTCGGCCGCTCAGGCAAACTGCTCGACCGCATGATCGCGGCGATCGGGCTCGACCGCAGCAAGGCCTACATCGCCAACGTCATTCCGTGGCGGCCGCCGGGCAACCGCACGCCGACGCCGCAGGAGACGCAGGTGTGCCTGCCCTTCATCCAGCGCCACATCGAGCTGGTGAATCCGGACGTGCTGGTGACGCTCGGCAATCCCTCGACGCAGGCGCTGCTCGGCACACGCGAGGGCATCATGCGCACGCGCGGCAAATGGATCGACTACGACACCGGCACCCGCACGATCCGCGCCGTCGCCACCTTCCATCCGGCCTATCTGCTGCGCTCGCCGTCCTACAAGCGGTTGTCCTGGCAGGATTTGCGCGCCATCGCGAAGGTGCTGCAGCCGGCGACGGCGTAACGGCGTCGCAACTTCGTAGGGTGGGTTAGCGCAGCGTAACCCACCGACTTGCTCACCGCGGAGAGAATGGTGGGTTACGCCTTCGGCTAACCCACCCTACAGAGCTCACACTACTTCGGCCGCACGATCGCCCAGCCGATCCGCAGCACCGGCTGCCGTCCATTGACCAGCCGGTCGAACGAGCGCGGCACTTCCGGCACCAGGCCGGGAAAGCGCTGCGCGAGTTCGGGCGGCGGCGTGCCGGCGGTGTCCTGCGCGCGCCAGACCACGACGCCGCCGGTCTCGTTGAACTTCGGGATCGACAGCCACGGCGTCCGCTGCGGCGCGGCGTCGAGCAGCAGATGCGGACGACGGCTGTTCATCGCAATCAGGCTGGCGATTTCAGGATCGCCGGCCACCGCGCGCAGCCGCTGGTTGGTGCGGCGCTCATAGCTGTCGTCGAAGAAGCGCCCCATCGCGGCTGCCGGCAACGAGGTCGGCACCTCGGTGGTGCTGGTCCAGGGCAGGAACAGCGCCGCCGCCAGCGCGACTGCGGCGGGCGCCGCGACGGCAAAAGCCCAGACCGAACGCAACACCCGTTGCCGCCGGAGCGGAATCAGATCGCCGGTCGCGACGACGACGGCGAGCCCCGACATCAGAAGCGCCACGCCGGCGCCGCCGAAGGCGCGATCGAGATCGAATAGGCCGGAGACGAAGCTGCCCGCGATCGCCGGCGCGAAGGCGAAGAAATAGACGAACTGCTGCGCCAGCGGACTGACCGACGGACGATAGATGATCGGCGCGTCCTCGGCCTCGCGGGCGAACCAGCGCGAATTGAGGATCGCCAGCAGCGCGATTGCGGCCGTCGCCACGATCAGCCCGCCGAGCACGACGCCCCAGTGCAGCGCGCGCGCCTTGAGATCTGCGAGCGCGGGCACGGCCGGCAGCGCCAGCACGTCAGCGCGGATCAGCCAGATCAGATAGGGCAGCGCCAGCACGATGATGACCAGCACCGCATAGAGCGGATCGACCGCCTTGAGCGTGCGCCGCCCGCGCTCGGTTGCAAGGGCGAAGCCGATCACGAGCAGGATCATGCCGAGGGCCGCCGGCGTCGTCAGCAGCAACAGGCCGCAATCGATCGACCAGGCGAACCAGGCGGCGCGCCGGTTCTGGCCGATCAATTGCCAGGAGTGCAGCAGCAGCAGCGCCCAGAGCGGACGCGCCAGGATCAGCGGGCCGAACTCGACGCTGGGTGAAGCGAACACCACGACCGTCATCGACAGCAGCACCGCCAGCACGCCCTGCGGGCCGCCGACGATGGCGCGCGCCAGCTGGTAGAACGCGATGAAGGTGGCGATCTCGCAGGCCTGCGCCAGAAGATAGACGCCGAGCACATGATTGCCGGCGGCACGGAAGGCGATGTCGGCGAGCCAGAACGCCAGCGGCGGCCCCATGTCGGTGCCGACCTGATATTCGCGGCCGAAGGCCAGGATGGCGGCGAGATTGCCGGGCGGGCTGCCGTAGAAGATCAGCGGCAGGAATAGCCAGATCGCGGCCTGCACCAGCACCACGACCCACACCACCAGGCGCGGCCGGGCGCGGATCAGTTCGACAACCAGGGAGGTAAACCGCATGAAACGCCTGAAATGCCCCAGCCACCCGTCAGCGGCGCCATCTGATCCCGGTGGTTTTGATAAACGGCGGCGGCGATGGAGGCAACGGTGTACGGTGTGGCTACACCGCAAAGTCACCTCCCCTGTCATCACCCACGAAGGCGGGTCATCCAGTACGCCGCGGCCTCTCAATCGAAAACGGCTGGCTCTGGAATACTGGATCGCCCGGTCGAGCCGGGCGATGACACCGTTGGATGGGCTGGCGCAGTTGCGCTACGCCGCCGCGGATTCGGCGGCTTCGCTTTCCTCGTCCACCGTGAACAGGTCGGGCTCGGCCGGGACCGGAAAATGCTTCAGCCGCGCGGCGACGACGGGGGCGAAGAAGCTGCGGTGATGGGTGGTGGGCCCGAGCCGGTCCAGCGCCTCGAGGTGCTCGGGCACGCCATAGCCCTTGTGCTGCTCGAACCCGTAGCCGGGACAGTCCAGCGCCAGCGCGCACATCAGGCGGTCGCGCGTCACCTTGGCGATGATCGAGGCTGCCGCGATCGAGGCCACGATGCCGTCGCCGCCGATCACGGCGTCGCAGTCGCAGGGCGTGGCGAGCTTGTCGCGGCCGTCGACGAAGACATGCTTCGGCATTTCCGGCAGCGCATGCACCGCGCGCGCCAGCGCCCACAGCGAGGCGCGCAGGATGTTGTCGCGGTCGATTCGCGCCGGCGACGCCACCGCGACCGAGAACGCTGATGTGGCGCAAATCTCCTCGAACAGTTCCTCGCGGCGCTCGGCGGTCAGCCGCTTCGAATCGTCGAGGCCTTTGGGAATGCGATTGGGGTCCAGCACCACGGCGGCGGCGACCACGGGACCTGCCAGCGGGCCCCGCCCGGCCTCGTCGCAGCCGGCGACCGGCCAGACGCCGCGCTTGATCAGCGCCCGCTCGCGCCGGAAGCTCGGCCGCGTCACGATACGCTTCTCCGGCTTGGCTGACTTGGCCAGCGCCTTCTTCGACGTGCTCTTGGACTTGTCCCGAATCATGCGGGGATGGTGATCAAGCCAGCCCCGCGGCGCAACCGGGAACCAGCCGCCCTTCCCCGCAATTCAATCCGGCCGGCTTTTAGTCGGGAATCGACACGCGCCTGTTATCGAGCACCTCAAACCCCGGCGCGCGCACCACTTCCCAGGCGTGGCCGTCGGGATCGGCGAAATAGCCGCAGTAGCCGCCATAACTGGTGGGCTGCGCGGGGTTCAGCAATTTGCCGCCCTTCGACAGCGCGAACGCCATCACACAATCGACCTCGGCATCGTCGTTGCAGTTCCAGGCGATCGCAACGCCGCGGAACGCTGAAGGCCGCGGCTGATCGGGCAGGGCGGCATCGGCGGCGAGCAGATGCCACGGGAACAGCCCGAGCACAGTGCCGCCGGTGTCGAAGAAGGCGACCTCCTCGCCGGTCCCGCGCATCTTCCTGGTGAAGCCGAGCGATTCATAGAAGGCGATGCTGGCGCGCATGTCGCTGACGCCGAGCGTGAGGACGGTGAAGCGTGGGGTCGGGGCGTTACTCATTGTTGCACTCACTCTTTTGACGTCATCATAGCCCGGATGGAGCGAAGCGTAATCCGGGACCTCTATCCGCGGGCAACGATTTCCCGGATTGCGCTGCGCTTCATCCGGGCTACGGACCTCATCTAGAACAAGCTCAACTGCTCGCCGTTGCGCTTCGGCTTGGCAAAATGATCGGTGGTCAGCTTGGTGCGCCGCTTGTTGAGGCCGAGTTTCTCGCAAGCGATCTCGAAGCGGCGGCCGATCATCCAGGCCATCGGGCCGGTGCCCTTCATCCGCGTGCCCCATTGCGAGTCGTAATCGCGGCCGCCGCGCATGTCGCGGATCAGCGTGAAGACGTGGCGGTAGCGGTCGGGATAGTTCGCCATCAGCCATTCGCGAAAGAGATCGCGGACCTCGAGCGGCAGCCGCAGCAGCACGTAGCTCGCCTCCTTGGCGCCGGCATGCACGGCGGCATCGAGGATGCGCTCGATCTCGGAATCGTTCAGCGCCGGGATCACGGGCGCGATCATCGCCGTGGTCGGGATGCCGGCGTCAGCCAGCCGCTTGATCGCCTCGAGCCGCTTCGGCGGCGTCGATGCGCGCGGCTCCATGGTGCGGGCGAGTTTCGGGTCGAGCGTCGTCACCGAGAGCGCGACCTTGGCGAGATTGCGCTTGGCCATCCGCGCCAGAATATCGATATCGCGGGTCACCAGCGCCGACTTGGTCACGATGCCGACCGGATGCCCGGCGCGCTCCAAGACCTCGAGAATGCCGCGCATGATCTTCCGCTCGCGCTCGATCGGCTGATACGGATCGGTGTTGGTGCCGATCGCGATCATCCGCGCCTCATAGTCGGGCGCCGCCAGCTCCTTCTCGAGCAGTGCGGGCGCGTCCGGCTTGGCGAACAGTTTGGATTCGAAGTCGAGCCCCGGCGACAGGCCGAGATAGGCGTGGGTCGGCCGCGCGAAGCAATAGACGCAGCCGTGCTCGCAGCCGCGATAGGGATTGATCGAACGGTCGAAGCCGATGTCGGGCGAGTCGTTGCGGGTGATCACCTTGCGCGAGGTGTCGAGCGCCACACTGGTCTGGAACGGCGGCAGGTCGTCGAGGCTCTGCCAGCCGTCGTCGAAGGCTGTCCGCGCCTCGGCCTCGTAGCGGCCGCTGGCGTTGGACTGCGCGCCACGGCCGCGCCGCCGCTCGCGCTCGATCGCGACCGCAAGCTCGGGAAAAGGGGTGGGTGCACCCGCCGGGTTATCGGAGGGCGCCGTTACCGGCGGGTGCTTGAGGGCATGAGAGGATGCTCGGCTCATGCTGTGAAGCTAACACAGCTTGAGAACAAATCAAGAACATCGCTTGAGAAAATCCACAAAGTGATGGCGCAAAATTCTGCAGGCGAAAAGGCTGCTTTGAATATGACAAGGTGATAACACGGCCGGAGTTTTTCAACCGTTTGAGCCATCGAAGCCTCGAATCATGCTGAGCGTGATCATTCCAACCGACGGCGTCGAGCGCACCGCGGTCGCGACATTGGCGGCGCTGGTGCCGGGCGCAGCCGCGGGCGTCATCCGCGAAGTGCTGCTGGTCGACCGCACCAACAGCGACGTGATGGAGCGGGTTGCCGACATCGCCGGCTGCGGTTTCCTGCGCTTCGAGGGCACGCGCGCCGCGGCACTTGCCGCCGGTGCAAAGCAGGCCCGTTCGCCCTGGCTGATGTTCCTGCATCCGGGCGCAGTGCTCGACGCCGGCTGGATCGAGGAGACCACCCAGTTCATCCAGATGGTGGCGGCAAGCGGCAAGGACCGCGCCGGCATCTTCCGCTACGCCCGCGCGCCCTATACCGACCCCGGCCTGCGCGACGGCATCAAATTCGTCGCCCGGATGATCGTGGGCCCTTCGGCCGAACAGGGCCTCCTGATCGCGCGCGACCATTACGAGCGGATCGGCGGCTATCGGCCCGACGCGCGTCGCTCCGAGGCGCGGCTGCTGCGCCGGCTCGGCCGCTCCTCCCGCACCATGCTGCGCAGCCGGATCATGGTGGCGTAGGGTTTCCGACCCGCGACGACGCTTCGAGATGCCCTGAAATGCACATCGGCCTTGCCATTTATTTGATTCCGTCAAATAATATGTTTGATGAAATCAAGTTCGTATGACACGACGCTCGAGAGCCAGGTCGCCGCGATCCGCGGCTTCAGCCGGTTCTACACCCGCAAGCTCGGCATCATCGAGCCGAAGCTGCTGGATTCGCCGTTCACGCTGCAGGAAGCGCGGATCATCTACGAGTTCGCGCATCGCGAGAACTGCACCGCGACCGATCTGGTGCGCGAGCTCGACCTCGATGCCGGCTTCGTCAGCCGCACGCTACAGGCGCTGCAGCGCCGCCAGATCGTGACGCGCAAGCCGTCGAAGGCCGACAAGCGCGTCAATGAGGTGGCGCTGACCGCCAAGGGCCGCACTGCTGCCGCTGATCTCGACCGCCGCTCGCGCAGCGAGGTCGGGGCGCTGCTGAAGCAGATGGACGGCGATCGCCGCGCCGCGGTGGTGCGCGCGATGGGCACGATCGAACAGTCGCTGGAGCCGCCGACGGAGAAGCCGACCGGCTTCCTGCTGCGCAGCCACCGCGTCGGCGATATCGGCTGGGTGATCTCGCGACAGGGACGCGCCTACGCGGAGGAATATGGCTGGGACATCAGCTACGAGGCCTTGGTGGCCGAGATCTGCGCGCAATTCCTGCGATCGTTCGATCCGGCCCGCGAGCATTGCTGGGTCGCCGAGGTCGACGGCGAGCCGGTCGGCTCGATCTTCCTGGTCAAGGGCGGCGACGGCCTCGCCAAGCTGCGGCTGCTGCTGGTGGAAGAAAAGGCGCGCGGGCTCGGCGTCGGCCGTGCGCTGGTCGAGCAATGCATCCGCTCCGCACGCGAGATGGGCTACACAAGGATGACGCTGTGGACCCAGAGCATCCTGCTCGCCGCGCGCGGCATCTACGCCCGCGCCGGCTTCCGCAAGGTGAAAGAAGAGAAGCACCACAGCTTTGGCGTCGACCTGGTCGGGGAGACCTGGGAGCTGGATTTGTGACCCTGTCATTCCGGGGCATCGCGTCAGCGATGAACCCGGAATCTCGAAGATGCGGCGCGAGATTCCGGGTTCGTGCTTCGCACGCCCCGGAATGACGGGAGACGACTACGCGCTCGCCCCTTTCGCCTTCGGACGGCGCAGATGCTCGTCCAGCCGCGGCATGATCTCGACGAAATTGCAGGGCCGCGTGCGGTAGTCGAGCTGCGCGGCCAGAATGCCGTCCCAGCCGTCACGGCAGGCGCCGGGCGATCCGGGCAGGCAGAAGATGAAGGTCGCGCCTGCCACGCCGGCGGTGGCGCGGCTCTGGATCGTCGACACGCCGATCTTGGCGTGGCTCAGCATGTGGAAGGCGATCGAGAAGCCGTCCATCCGCTTCTCGAACAGCGGCTCGACCGCCTCCGGCGTCACGTCGCGGCCGGTGAAGCCGGTGCCGCCGGTGGTGATGACGGCATCGACGCCGTCATCCGCGATCCAGCGCCGGATCACCGCCCTGATCGCCTCGACATCATCGGTGACGATCTCGCGCGCCGCGAGCTTGTGGCCGGCCGCGGTCAGACGATCGGCGAGCGTGGTGCCCGACTTGTCATCCGCCAACGTGCGGCTGTCGGAAATCGTCAGCACCGCGATGTTGAGCGGGATGAATGATTTGGATTCGTCGAGTGAGGACATTTACACCTCTTTCCCATCCCGCTGACGTCATTCTGAGGTGCGCGCCTTGCGGTGCACTTGCACCGCTGGGCGAGCCTCGAAGGATGGGCCACGGGCTCCGTCAGCCTTCGAGGCTCGCCAAGAGGCGAGCACCTCCCGACTGAGCGCATTCGCGCTCATCCGGGGATGACGCTACCGGCATACGCCTACAAGCTACCGCCGAACGTGTTGCAGGCCTGCACGGTGCCCTGCTGGTAGCCCCTCATGAACCACTCCTTGCGCTGCGCAGCGGAGCCGTGGGTGAAGGAATCAGGCACCACCCTGCCCGTCGCCTGCCGCTGCAGCGTGTCGTCGCCGATCGCATTTGCAGTGGTCAGCGCGGCGTCGATGTCGCCGGCCTCGAGGAAGCCCGGCCGCTTCTTCTCCTCGCGATTGACCCAGACGCCGGAGAGACAATCGGCCTGCAGCTCGACCTTGACCTGCAGCGCGTTGGCCTCGGCCTTGCTGCCGGCCTGCTGCTGCAGCCGGTTCACGCGCGGGATGATGCCGAGCAGGTTCTGGATGTGGTGGCCGGCCTCGTGCGCGATGATATAGGCCGCGGTGAACTTGCAGGCGTTGCCCGAGCAGCCGCGGAAGCGGGTCTCGACCTCGCGGAAGAAGCCGGTGTCGAGGAAGATGGTCTTGTCCGGCGGGCAGTAGAACGGCCCCATCGCCGACTGCGCCATGCCGCAGCGGCCGCCATTGGTGGCATTGCGGAACAGCACGATCTTCGGACCGGTGTAGGTCTGGCCCGAGGCCTGGAAGATCTCGCTCCAGCGATCGTCGATTTCACCCAAGATGCCGGCGATCATGCTGCCCATCTCGTCGGTCGGCGCGCCACGCTTGGTCTGCGCGCCCGACGACTGCCGGTCGGTCTGATAGGTCGGCGCCTGGCCGCCGCCGGTGAGAATCTCGGCGCCGCCGATCAGGATGCGCGGATCGATGCCGAAGGCATAGCCGAGCAGGCCGAGCACGATGACAGTTCCGATGCCGAGCCCGCCGCCGCCCATCGGAATCCCGAAGCCGCCACCACCGCCGCCGCCTCCTCCGCTATCGTCGCGACGGTCTTCGATGTCATCGCTGCGGCGGAAATCATCGTAGCGCATGGCGGTTTCCCTTTATCCAGTCGGCGCCCCAATGCGGGACACTCCAACCTAAAATTTCCATTCTGTTAATCAATATCCTGCCCGGCAAAAATTGCCTAGTCCAAGACGCACATCGTTTGCAGTGCGAATGGCCGCAAGCAGCGGGCAATTTACCGGTCGAATCGTGCCGGTTTGATGATCCGCAAAATTTTTCGCAGAACGCGCTGATGTTGCAGCACAACGCTGATGACACTGCGCCACAGCGTTCGAAAGATGCTGCAATCTTTTGCATGAAGATTTCCAATTAAGTCGATTTTTACTTTGCCGGCTCAATGTGGCGCCAGTCGGTTGTTTAGTCCCGCGTCGCCGACAGCGTCGCCTGAGTCAGAGTTCTTGAGTCATGGTAGTGTCGCGTCGCGGGGCGTCTGCAAGGGCGCCCCGCACTAAATTTGAGAATGCCCCGTCGAGCCGAATCGTCATTGGCGATTGCGTCGCCGAATTGTCGAAGCTGCCGTCCGGCTCGGTCGATCTGGTGTTCGCAGATCCTCCCTACAATCTGCAGCTCAAGGGCGATCTCAAGCGCCCCGACGAGTCGCATGTCGATGCCGTCAACGACGACTGGGACAAGTTCTCGTCGTTCGCCGCCTATGACGATTTCACCCGCGCCTGGCTCCTGGCCTGCCGCCGCGTGATGAAGCCGTCGGCGACGCTGTGGGTGATCGGCTCCTATCACAACATCTTCCGCGTCGGCGCCATCATGCAGGACCTCGGCTTCTGGCTGCTGAACGACATCGTGTGGCGCAAGTCCAATCCGATGCCGAACTTCCGCGGCCGCCGCTTCACCAACGCGCACGAGACCATGATCTGGGCCGCGCGCGACGAGAAGGCCAAGGGCTACACCTTCAACTATGAAGCACTGAAGGCGTCCAACGAGGACGTGCAGGCGCGCTCCGACTGGCTGATCCCGCTGTGTACCGGCGAGGAGCGCCTCAAGGGCGATGACGGCAAGAAGGTTCACCCGACGCAGAAGCCGGAGCAGCTGCTTGCCCGCGTGCTGCTGTCGTCGTCGAAGCCCGGCGACCTCGTGATCGATCCGTTCAACGGCACCGGCACCACCGGCGCCGTCGCCAAGCGGCTCGGCCGCAGCTATATCGGCTTCGAGCGCGACAAGACCTATGCGGCCGCAGCCGAGGCGCGGATCGCCGCGATCGAGCCGCTGCCGGAAGCGACGCTGGCGCCGTTCATGACCGCGCGCGAGGCGCCCCGCGTCGCGTTCTCCGAACTGATCGAGCGCGGCATGATCGTGCCCGGTGCCAGGCTGGTCGATGCCAAGAAGCGCCACGGCGCACTGGTGCGCGCCGATGGCGCCATCATGCTCGGCGACAAGGTCGGCTCGATCCACCGCATCGGCGCGGTGGCGCAGGGCTCCGGCGCCTGCAATGGCTGGACCTTCTGGCACGTCGAGACCAAGACCGGCCTGCGGCTGATCGACGAGCTGCGCGCCGAGATCCGCTCCGGGATGGCTGCGGGCTGAGCGGGCACGCGACCCTTCCGCGATTGCGGCGTTGTAGGATGGGTAGAGCGAAGCGAAACCCATCACCTTCCTGCCGTGTGATCGATGGGTATCGCTGCGCTCCATCCATCCTACGGTTCTGAGACCCGGGATGACGTCGTCTTGAACGCGGCCACCTTGTGACGCCGCAGCGGCGGGCCTACGTTTGTGTCAGTCACTTGCCGTTTCGATTGGTCGCCCGATGCGAAGACAATCCGAGACATTGCTGCTGGTGCCGCTGCTGCCGGTCTTCCTGCTCGGCATGTTTCCGATGCTGCTGATCGGCCTGCTCGGATCGTTCGGCCTGATCATTTTCGGCATCCTGCTGGTCTCGGTCGGACTGACGCTCGGGCTAGAGGCGCATGGCGAGTTCAACCAGGAGATCATCGTCCACGGCCATGCCCGCGGCTCCGAGCGCGCGACGCAACTCTCCCACCTGCATGCTGCGACCCGCTCCGCCATCGTGCTGGAGATCGCGGGCGTTGTGCTGGTCGCAGCCGGCATCGCCGGCTTCCTGTGGTTCGGCTGACCGGCGCGCTGCGCGCAGCTGCCTCACAAACTCGTCGGTTGCGAAGCGCGGCGAAATTTGCGCATGAGGGGCCGTCCGCGGTCCTCGCCGGCTGCGTGCCGGTTACACCCCAAAGGAGACCCCTTTCATGCTCAAATTCTATTTCAACGGCTCGCCAAACCCGACCAAGGTCGCGCTCTTTCTCGAGGAGTCCGGACTGCCGTTCGAGCCGATCGCGGTCGACACCCGCAAGGGCGACCAGTTCACGCCGGACTATCTGAAGATCAACCCGAACAGCAAGGTGCCGGCAATCGACGACAACGGCACGATTGTGTTCGATTCCAACGCCATCCTGCTCTACCTCGCCGAGAAGACCGGCAAGTTCCTGCCGACCAACCGCGCCGAACTGCTGTCCTGGCTGATGTTCGTCGCGACCGGTGTCGGGCCGTATTCGGGACAGGCCGTGCACTTCAAGCATTTTGCGCCGAAGGACCAGAACCACGACTACGCCCATAACCGCTACCAGTACGAAACCGATCGCCATTACAAGATCCTCGACGGCCATCTTGCCAACCGCCGCTACATGGCGGGCGACAGCTACTCGATCGTCGACATGGCGCTGTGGGGCTGGGCGCGGATGGTGCCGTTCAAGCTCGGCGACGACGCCTATGCGCGGTACCCGCATGTGAAGCGCCTGGTCGACGAGATCTCGGCGCGTCCCGCCGCCGCCAGGGCGATCGCGCTGAAGGACAGGTTCACCTTCAAGGCCGAGATGGACGACGAAGCTCGCCGCAACATGTTCAAGCACATGACGACCAAGGTGGCGTGACGCACGCTGTCATTCCGGGGCGCGCGCTTGCGCGTGAACCCGGAATCCAGAGATTGTTGCGCGAGATTCCGGGTTCGCGCTGACGCGCGCCCCGGAATGACGGCAGGTGGAACGGCGCCCTCACGGGCGCCGTCTTCGTTTGTGCCGCCCGCCGCTATGCCGGAAACGCGCCGAGCGCCTTCTCGGTCAGAACCGAGTCGCAATATTCCCGCACCTCCTTGATCCGGCCGTCGTCGAAGCGGAACACCAGGCAATAATCATTGTCGTAGCGCTGACCTTGCTTGGTGAGGTTGTTGCCCTTGGCCTCGACCACGACGATGTCGCCGTCGGCGATGATGCGATGCGCGACGGTGCGGCCGCGCTCGACCAGTTTGGAGCGAACATGGCCGTGCAGGTCATTCATGATCGATGGCTTGCCGGTGAAGGTGCGTGACCAGGAATATTGCCCGGTCACGGTCCAGATCGCGTCGTCGGCGAGCGTTGCCATGAACAGCGAATTCTCGCGCACCGCGGGATCCGGACTGCCCGCGATCACGAACATCTCCTGCACCAGTTTCTTGTTGTCGGCTGCGCTCATGGCGCTTTTCCTTGCAATTGGTTGGTGGCCCATCCTGCGGCGCCGACGCGCATTCTTCCAGTCGATAGGTGGTATGATATATATTCACCTGATGAATTTGAATTCGCTTGACCTCAATCTGCTGGTCGCGCTCGACGCGCTGCTGGGCGAAGCCAATGTCAGCCGCGCCGCGATGCGGCTCAATCTGTCGCAGCCGGCGACCAGCCACGCGCTGCAGCGGCTACGCGACCTGATCGGCGATCCGCTCCTGGTGCGCAACGGCGCGCGGATGGAGCTCACGCCGCGGGCGCTGGCGCTGCGCTCGCCGCTGGCACAGGCGCTCGACCAGGTCCGCACGCTGTTCGTCTCCGACGATTTCGACGCCGCGCGCAGCGAGCGGCATTTCCGCCTGATGATGCCCGACCTCGCGGTCGAGCTCCTGATGCCACCGCTGATGGAGAAGGTGACCCGGCTGGCGCCCAGCATCACGATCGACGTGGTGCCGTGGCGGGGACCGGCGATCTTCACGCCGGAATTCGCCCGCACCATCGATCTCGTGATCTCGATCGGCGATTCCTTCAAGGGCTTTCACCGCCAGCGGCTCTACACCGACAGCGATGCGCTCGCGGTGCGGCGCGGCCATCCGGCCGGCGCCAAACTCAGGAAGCACGAGGCCTTCCTGGCCGCGCGGCACGTCGCCGTGATCATCCGCGGCCAGAACGAGGATCTGATCGACGCCTGGCTGCGCGCCAAGGGCATCGAGCGGCGGATCGCGCTGGTGGTGCCGGGCTATATCGAGGCGCTGCACGTCACCGCGCGCACCGACCTCGTCGCCTTCGTGCCGCGCCGCTTGATCTCGGCGCTGGCGAAACAATTGTCGCTGGTGACGGTGACGCCGCCGCTCGATCCCGGCATCGACGAGCAGCACATGTTCTATCCGACGCGCGCCCAGATGGACCCGGGCTCGCTGTGGCTGCGGAGGCTGATGCTGGAGACGGGACGGGAGCTGGAGACGCGGAAAACGTAGCGGCGCCCTCTATCACCACGTCGTTCCGGCGAAGGCCGGGACCCATAACCACCGCCGTTTGTGATGAAGAAGGACAGCGGCCCCAGCATCGCAAAACAATTCAAATTCGTGGTTATGGGTCCCGGGTCGCGCTGCGCTTGCCCGGGACGACACCGAATTTTTGGCCCTACGCCTTCTGCTCGGCGAGCACCTTCTGCACCGCAGGGCGGCTCTCCATCGCCGCGCGATGCGCCTTCACCTTGGGCAGGGTCGCGATGTCGACGCCGTCGCCGTCGAGCCAGAGGGTCAGCGTGTAGAGATAGGCGTCGCCGACGCTGTAGTTCTCGCCCATCACCCACGGGCCCTTCAGCATGTCGCGCTCGATCAAATTGAAGCAGGCGCCCATGGTCTTCGGGATCATCGTCTTCATGTCGGCGAACGAAGACTCCTGCGTCGCCCAGCGCGCGCCGCGCATCTTGTGGGCGTGGCAGATATGCACGGTCGAGCACAGATAGGAATTGAAGGCCTGCAGCTTCGCGAACTCGAAGGCGTCGTCGAGCGGCGCGAGCTTCGCTTGCGGAAAGGTCTGCGCGATGTAGGCGAGCATCGCCGGCGTCTCGGTCAACACGCCGCGCTCGGTGACCAGCGTGGGCACCCGGCCCTTGGGATTGATCTTGAGATATTCCGGGCTGTTCTGCTGATTGATCTTGAAGTCGAGCTTCTCGGTCGTGTAGGGCGCGCCGGCCTCGGCCAGTGCGATGTGGGAGGCGAGCGCACAGGTGCCGGGCGCGAAATAGAGCTTGAGCATGTCGATGTCCTCTCCGGGCCTTGTCGGTTCGCTCTGAACCCGGCCCTTTTTATCAGATGCGACGGACGGTAGCGGCACCTCCCCTTGCCGTCCACCCCGCGGTACCGTGGACCTTGCCCGCAGCGGGGCCGCCGTGCGATGACCATGCCAATCGAGAGGGGATTTTCATGACTGTCCTCATTGCAGGTGGCGGAATTGGCGGGCTGACCTTGGCGCTCAGCCTGCACCAGATCGGCGTGCCCTGTCGCGTATTCGAGAGCGTGCCCGAGCTGCGGCCGCTCGGCGTCGGCATCAACGTGCTGCCGCATGCGGTGCGCGAATTGATCGAGCTCGGCCTGCATGACGTGCTCGACGCGACCGCAGTACGCACACGCGAGCTCGCCTATTTCTCCAAGCACGGCAAGCCGATCTGGAGCGAGCCGCGCGGGCTCGAGGCCGGCTATAAATGGCCGCAATTCTCGATCCATCGCGGCCGCCTGCAACAGCTGCTGCTCGATGCCGCGACCGAACGGTTGGGACGTGAAAACATCCTGACCAGCCATCACCTCTCCGGCTGGACCGAGACGGCGGATGGCGTGCGCGCCGATTTCATCGACCGCGCCACCGGCAAGTCCGCCGGCAGCTGTGACGGCGCGGTGCTGATCGCAGCCGACGGCATCCATTCCGCGGTGCGCGAAAAACTCTATCCGCAGGAGGGACCGCCGATCTGGAACGGCCGCATCCTGTGGCGCGGCATCACCCGCGGCAACGCCTTCCTGACCGGCCGCACCATGATCATGGCCGGCCACGAGATCCTGAAATTCGTCTGCTATCCGATCTCGAAAGAGGCCGGCGCCGACGGCAAGTTCGACATCAACTGGGTCGCCGAGCGGCACATGCCGCCGACCTATCAGTGGCGCCGCGAGGACTATAACCGCACCGCTGATCTCAACGAGTTCCTGCCGTGGTTCGAGAGCTGGAATTTCGACTGGCTCGACGTGCCGGGCCTGATCCGCAACTGCCCGCACGCCTACGAATATCCGCTGGTCGACCGCGATCCGATCGCGCAATGGACCTTCGGCCGCGTCACGCTGATGGGCGACGCCGCGCATCCGATGTACCCGATCGGCTCCAATGGCGCGTCGCAGGCGATTTTGGATGCGCGCGTGCTGACGCGCGAAATCCTAGCGCATGGTCCGACGCAGGCTGCGCTGTTGGCCTATGAGGCAGAGCGGCGGCCGGCGACGACGGATCTCGTGATGCTGAACCGCCGCAACGGGCCGGAGCAGGTGATGCAGCTGGTCGAGGAGCGCGCGCCCGACGGCTTTGCCGTCGTCACCGACGTGCTGTCGCAGCAGGAGCTGGAAGACATCGCCGCCAACTACAAGCGCGTCGCCGGCTTTCAGGTCGAGGGGTTGAACGCCAAGCCGCCGATCGTGCAGCGGGCGGGCTGACGCAGCTCTCTACCCGTCATGCCCGCGCAACGGCTTTGCCGTTGTCGCTGGAGGAGCCGCGAAGCGGCGTC
The DNA here is from genome assembly GCF_000426785.1 of Bradyrhizobium sp. th-b2. Classification (NCBI taxonomy): domain Bacteria; kingdom Pseudomonadati; phylum Pseudomonadota; class Alphaproteobacteria; order Hyphomicrobiales; family Nitrobacteraceae; genus Bradyrhizobium; species Bradyrhizobium sp. th-b2. The sequence continues at coordinate 44,247 of NZ_AUGA01000048.1, read as the reverse complement.
TCGAAGTATGCACGGCCCGCCCGGTGGCCGTCGACCCTTCGAGACGCGCGCAAGTGCGCGCTGCTCAGGGTGACGGGACTGACTATTGCGCGAGCATTCCTACCGCAGCGCCTGCGCCGCCTCCACCAGGCGGATGCTGCTCGTCGCGGTGGCGAGCAGCGTTCCGTCAGCTGCAGTGAGCCGGCCCTCGACGAAGGCGATGGTCTTGCCGAGCTGCGTCACGGTGGCCTCGCCGGTGATCGGCCCCGGCCTTGCCGGCGCCAGGAAATTCACATTCATCGTGATGGTCGTGGTGAACAGCCTGCCCTCGGTCATCACGAACACCGCCGGTCCCATCGTGTCGTCGAGCATCGCCGAGAGCATGCCGCCCTGGACGAAGCCGGCCGGATTGCAAAAGTCCTGCTTGCCGTCGAACACGATCCTGATCCAGCCCTCCTGCGGACGTGCATCAACCACGCGCCACCCCAGCAGTTTTGCGACTGGCGGCATCGGGATGCGGTCGAGTGCGGTTGCGATCATGGCGGCCTCCGGTTTCCGGAGGTGATAACGAAGCCCTGCTGCCAGCATGGTGTCAGCAGGCCGTCACCTTCTAGAGATCCAGCCCGTGCGCGATGACCTTGCGCATCACATTGGGGAACGCCTCGCCATCCAGCGTCGCGACCGGCACCCAGCGCATGCCCTCCGGCGCGCGGGTCCGCGGCGGAACGCTGGCGGTATAGACCACGAGCTCGAGCGGAAAGTGCGTGAAGACGTGGGTGACGACACCGGCCTTGCGGTGCCAGCGCGTGACGCCCCTGAGTTCCGGCGCCTGCGCGAGCGCTGCCGCATCTTGCTGCCCGGCAAGCCATTGCGATCCCGGCACTTCGGTCATGCCGCCGAGCAGGCCCTTCTCCGGGCGCGAGCGCACCAGGAGTTCGCCGCCCCGCGTCACCACGAAGGCTGCGCCGCGGCGCAACGTGCCGCTCTTCTTCGGCGCCTTGCGCGGGAAGGTTTCCTGGTCGCCGCGCGTCCGTGCGGCGCAGTCGTCATTCAACGGACACAGCGCGCAGGCCGGCTTCTTCGGCGTGCAGATCGTGGCGCCCAAATCCATCAGGGCCTGCGCGCTGTCGCCGGCACGGGACGGGCCTAACAATGTCGCGGCCATCTCTTGGATCAGCGGCTTGGCCTGCGGCAGCGCCGCCTCGATGGCGTAGAGCCGCGTGACCACGCGCTCGATGTTGCCGTCCACCGGCATGGTGCGGCGGTCAAACGCGATCGCGGCGATCGCCGCGGCGGTGTAGGGCCCGATGCCGGGCAGCACGCGCAAGCCGTCCTCGGTGTCCGGAAATACCCCGCTGTGGTCATTGAGCACCGCGACCGCGCAGGCATGCAGGTTGCGCGCCCGCGAATAATAGCCGAGCCCGGCCCACATCCTCAGGACGTCGTCGAGCGAGGCGCGGCCGAGTGCGGCCACATCCGGCCAGCGAGCCACGAATTTCTCGAAATAGGGCCCGACCGCCCGCACCGTGGTCTGCTGCAGCATGATCTCCGATAGCCACACGCAGTACGGATCAGCCCGCTCCCCCGCCGCCGCGCGCCATGGCAGCTTGCGGCGATGCCGGTCATACCAGGCAAGCAGCCGCGCCGGGCGGTCGGCCTGCTGGTCGGTGGGTCCTGCTTTGGCGGCGGCGCGGGAGCTCATGGAGGTACCTTAAGACAAATCTCGCCCCGTCATGCCCGGGCTTGACCCGAGCATCCACGTCTTTCTTCTCCCGGGATGGAAACGCGGCCACAATGATGAACACGGTTTCGGCCGCGCCGGCTCCGCTGCTATAACCCCCTGATGGCAAAACCCGGTCCGATCAGCGCAAAACCCCTGTCGATCCTGCTCAGCGACGTCTTCACCGAAGCCTATGCCAAGCAGGGCTTTGCCGCGCGCGAACTGGTGACGCGCTGGACCGAGATCGCCGGCGAGCGAATCGCGGCCTATTGCGAGCCGTTGAAGATGCAGTGGCCGCGGCCGGTGGAGGGGCAGCCGCAGGAGCCGGCCACGCTGGTGCTGCGGGTCGAAGGACCGATGGCGCTGGAGATCCAGCATTCCTCCGATGTCATCCTGGAACGGGTGAACCGCTTCTTCGGCTGGCATGCGGTTGGCCGCCTGACCATCCGGCAGGCGCCGCTTTCGCGCCGCAGCCGCCCCACGCGGCCGCGCCCGCCCGACCCCAAAACCGTGGCGCGGGAAGCGGCAAACCTTGGGGCTGTCGAGGACGACGATCTGCGTGCGGCGCTGGCCCGGCTGGGCGCCACGATCAAGCGAAATTGACGCTTTTCGCGGGGTCGGCCGCGAGACCCCGGCATTGCCACAATGGTCGTTTCAAGCTAGCGAAGGCTTCTTTTCGGGACCCCTTCATGCTGGCGTGAATGCGCCAATCCGGGAGCTGACCTTGATCATCACGCGCCGCGCTTTCACCACCGCTCTCTCGCTGACCGGGCTCGCCGCCCTCGCCGGCCTGTCGCCGCTGCGCCTGATCACGGAGGCGTTCGCGCAGACCGCCGCCGAGGTCGCCAAGCCGCAGTCGCTGCCGGACATGGGGCTCGGCCCGCAGGACGCCAAGGTGACGATCGTCGAATACGCCTCGATGACCTGCCCGCACTGCGCCAATTTCAACGAGACCGTGTTCCCGAAGATCAAGTCGACCTACATCGACTCCGGCAAGGTCCGCTACGTGTTCCGCGAATTCCCGCTCGACATCAAGGCTGCCGCCGGCTCGATGCTGGCGCGCTGCATCGCCAAGGACGACGCGCCGAAGTTCTTCGCCGTGATCGACCTGTTGTTCCGCCAGCAGAACGACTGGGTGGTCAAGAACACCACCGAGACGCTGACGCGGATCGGCAAGCAGGCCGGCCTCAGCCAGCAGCAGGTCGAGGACTGCCTGAAGGATCAGAAGCTGCTCGACAAGATCGCCGCCGACCAGAAATACGCCAACGAAGTGCTGAAGGTGAACTCGACGCCGACCTTCTTCGTCAATGGCGAGATGGTGAAGGGCGAGACCTCGTTCGAGGAGTTCAGCAAGCGCATCGATCCGCTGCTAAAGAGCTGATCGCGAGTCGACAAACCTGACGTCGTTCGTGCCCGCATCGCGCCGGGCACCATAATTGTGGATGATTTGCGATCACCGCGCGCGGCCGTCGCATCATTTCGTTGTTGAAAACTTGATTCGCGTGATGCGAATCTTCCAGGACATGCAGTGGTCATAAAACCCTGCAAATCCCTCGCAAATCCCTTGGGAAAAGCTTGGTCAAGCGGTTGCCCTGACGCGCAGGCATCGCCATTGTCGCCGCTCATGAGAGCTGCACTCAGCTATTCGCCCCAAACACGACATTGCCTTACATGGTATTGTCACGGCAGGGAGATTCGCGCCCGGCCAAACGAGATTTGTGTACATGAAGCTCACGCGCCTCCGCCTGCACGGTTTCAAGTCGTTCGTTGAACCCACCGATTTCATGATCGAGCCGGGCCTGACCGGCGTCGTCGGACCGAACGGCTGCGGCAAATCCAATCTCGTCGAAGCGCTGCGCTGGGCGATGGGCGAGACCTCGCACAAGTCGCTGCGCGCCGCCGACATGGATGCGGTGATCTTCGCTGGTTCCGGCAACCGCCCGGCGCGCAACCACGCTGAAGTCGTGATGACGATCGACAATTCCGATCGCTCGGCGCCAGCCGCGGTGAACGACAGCCAGCTGCTCGAAATCTCCCGCCGCATCGAGCGCGAGGCCGGCTCGGTCTATCGCATCAACGGCCGCGACGTGCGCGCCCGCGACGTCCAGATCCTGTTCGCCGACGCCGCCACCGGCGCGCGTTCGCCGGCGCTGGTCCACCAGGGCAAGATCGGCGAGATCATCCAGGCCAAGCCCGAGCAGCGCCGCCGCGTGCTGGAAGACGCCGCCGGCGTCGCGGGCCTGCATGCCCGCCGTCACGAGGCGGAATTGCGGCTCAAGGCGGCCGAAACCAACCTCACCCGCGTCGAGGACGTGATCGGCCAGCTCTCTGGCCAGATGGAAGGCCTTAAGAAGCAGGCGCGCCAGGCGATCCGCTACCGCGAGGTCGCCGCCAAGGTGCGCAAGTCCGAGGCCATGCTGTTCCATCTGCGCTGGATCGAGGCCAATGCCGACGTCAACGACGCCGCGCATAACCATGATGTTTCCGTGCGCGAGATGGCCGAACGCACCCGCGAGCAGGCCGAATCCGCCCGCATCCAGGCGATCCGCGCCGCCGAATTGCCGGCGCTGCGCGACGCCGAGGCGCGCGCCGCCGCCGGCCTGCAGCGCCTGACCAATGCGCGCGAGATGCTCGACCGCGAGGAGCAGCGTGCCAAGGAGCGCGTCGGCGAGCTCGATCGCCGCCTCACCCAGTTCGCCCAGGACATCGCGCGCGAGCAGCAGCAGACCTCCGATGCCGACATCGCGCTGCAGCGGCTCGACACCGAAGACGCCGAGCTGAAGGAAGAGATCAAGTCGCGGGTCGAGAAGCGCTCCGGCGTCGACGAGCGCGTCTCCGAAGCCGAGGAGATCCTGGCCGCGACCGAGCGCCAGTTCTCCGAGCTGACCACGCAGCTCGCCGACCTGACCGCGAAGCGCAACCAGCTCGAGGCCGGCGTCCGCACGCATCGCGACCGGCTGGCGCGGCTCGATCAGGAAATCGCCAACGTCCAGGCCGAGGAAACCAAGCTCGCGCAGGAGACCGGCAATCTCGGCGACATCGACGCACTTGTCGCCGCCATGGAGATGGCGCAGCAGACGCTCGCCGAATCCGAAGCCGCGGTGCAATCCAGCGAGGCGCATCACGCTGCCGCGCGGCAGACGCTGGAAGCCTCCCGCAATCCGCTCACGGAGGCCGACAAGCGCGTGCAGCGGCTCGAGACCGAAGCCCGCACCATCTCCAAGCTCGTCACCAGCGAGACCAAGAATCTGTGGCCGCCGATCATCGACGGCATCACGGTCGCCAAAGGCTATGAGAAGGCGATCGGCGCCGTGCTCGGCGACGACCTCGACGCTCCCGTGGATTCCTCCGCGCCGATGCGTTGGACCAATGTCGGTGAAGCCGCCGGCGACCCTGCCCTGCCCGATGGCGTCGAGCGGCTGGCCGATCACGTCCAGGCGCCGCCGGAACTGGCGCGCCGTCTGGCCCAGATCGGCGTGGTGGCAAAGGAACGCGGCGCCGCGCTGGTGTCGCAGCTGAAGACCGGCCAGCGGCTGGTGTCGCTCGAGGGCGACGTCTGGCGCTGGGACGGCTTCGTCGCCGACGCGCATGCTCCGACCGGCGCGGCGCGCCGCCTCGCCGAGCGCGCGCGCCTGGTCGACATCGAGCACGAGCTGGAGCAGGCCCGTATCGATGCCGCCGCCAAGCGCCAGGCGCTGGAGACCGCCGAAGAAGAACTGCGCTCGGCGTCCGCCGCCGAGGGGGCCTCCCGTGAAGCCGTGCGTGCCGCCCGCCGCGAGACCGACGCCGCGCGCGAGCGTCATGCCGCGACCGAGCGCGAGATCAACCGCCATGCCGCGCGCAAATCGGCGCTGACCGAGGCACACAGCCGCGTCGCCGCCGACCGCGCTGAGGCCGAAGCCGCGCATGAGAGTGCTGCTGCTGCGCTCGCCGAACTTCCGCCCGGCGTCGAGACCGAGGCCCAGCTCGCTGCGGTTCGTTCCGAGATCGACAATCAGCGCCGCGCCGCTGCGCAAGTCCGCGCCGAGGCGCAGGCGCTCGCCCGCGAGGCCGAGCTCGCCGACCGCCGCGTGCAGGCGATCCTTGCGGAGCGCAACGAGTGGCAGAACCGCAAGACCAGCGCCGCCTCGCAGGTCGGGACCATCGAGGCGCGCATCGCCGAGGTGTCGATCGAGCGCGAGGAACTGGCCAACGCGCCGGAAGTGTTCGCCGAGAAGCGCAGCGCGCTGATCACGGAGATCGAGCACGCCGAGGGTGATCGCCGGATCGCCGCCGATGCGCTGGCGACCGCGGAAGCCGCGATGGCGGAAACCGATCGCCTCGCCAAGGCCTCGCTCGAAGCGCTGTCGTCATCCCGTGAAGCCACCGCGCGCGCCGAAGAGCGCATGGAAGGCACCCGCCGCCGCCTCGCCGACATCGAGCGCGAGATTCACGACATGCTCGAGGTCGAGCCGAGCGCGGTCGTCGGCATGGCCGAGATCGAGCCCGGCGCGGAGTTGCCGCCGGTCGCTCAGGTCGAGGAGGAACTCGAAAAGCTGCGCCGCGACCGCGAGCGGCTCGGCGCCGTCAATCTGCGCGCCGAGGAAGAGCTGAAGGAAGTCGAGACCCAGCACACCGCGCTGACCACCGAGCGCGACGACCTGGTCGAGGCGATCAAGCGGCTGCGGCAGGGCATCCAGAGCCTCAACCGCGAAGCCCGCGAGCGCCTGCTGACCTCGTTCGAGACCGTCAACGCTCACTTCAAGCGGCTGTTCACCGAGCTGTTCGGCGGCGGCGAGGCGGCGCTGCATCTGATCGAGAGCGACGATCCGCTCGAGGCCGGCCTCGAGATCATCGCCAAGCCGCCCGGCAAGAAGCCGCAGACGCTGTCGCTGCTGTCAGGCGGCGAGCAGGCGCTGACGGCGCTCGCGCTGATCTTCGCGGTGTTCCTCACCAACCCGTCGCCGATCTGCGTGCTGGACGAAGTCGACGCGCCGCTCGACGACCACAACGTCGAACGGTTCTGCACCCTGCTGAACGAGATGACCGCTTCGACCGAGACGCGCTTCATCATCATCACGCACAACCCGATCACGATGGCGCGGATGAACCGGCTGTTCGGCGTCACCATGGCCGAGCGCGGCGTCTCGCAGCTGGTCTCGGTCGACCTGCAAGGCGCGGTTGATATCCTCGACCAGAACGTGGCGTAGCCAAGGCTCGCTCTTCATAGTCATTGCGAGGAGCGGCAGCGACGAAGCAATCCACGCCTCGGTAAGCGGTGCGATGGATTGCTTCGCTCCGCTCGCAATGATGTGTGGATGGTACGCCGCATGACCTCACCCGATCTGCCTGCCGAACTGAGAACGGCACTCAACGCCAAACTCGAAGGCCTGTCGCGCAACGAGGCGGCGGGCCGTGCCGCCGCGATTTCCGAGACCTATCGCGCCGGCGGCGGCTCCGGCGGCACGATCAAGTCCGAGAGCGATGCGCAGGCCTACGCGCTGGCGCGGATGCCGGCGACCTATGCGGCCGTTGTCGCGAGCCTCAACGCGCTGACCGAGATCCGATCGGACTTCGCGCCCACAAGCCTGCTCGATGTCGGCGCCGGGCCGGGTACGGCAAGCTGGGCCGCGGCTGAGACATTCCCGTCGCTCCAGGATTTCGCCCTGCTGGACGCCAATGAGGCCCTGCGTACACTGGCACTGGACCTCACCCGCAAGAGCAGCCGGCTGCGCGGCGTCAGATACGAGCTCGGACAGGCGCGCACCTACGTCACGCATGCCGATACAGCCGACCTCGTGATCGCAAGCTACGTGATCAACGAGATCGGCGATGCCGAGCGCGCCGCGCTCACCGATGCGATGTGGGACAAAACCAGGGATACGCTGCTGGTCGTCGAACCCGGCACACCTGCGGGCTACGCGCGGATCATCGCGCTCCGCGCACGCTTGATCGCCGCCGGTGCCCACGTCGCCGCCCCCTGCGCGCATGACGGCGCCTGTCCCCTGGTTGCGCCCGACTGGTGCCATTTCTCACAGCGCCTGCAACGCTCGCGTGCGCACAAGCAGGTCAAGGGCGCCGAGCTGCCGTTCGAGGACGAGCGTTTTGCCTATGTCGCGCTGAGCCGCACGAAGGTCGCGGCGCGCCCGTCCCGCGTGCTGGCGCAGCCTGACGTCGGCAAGGTCGAGATTGCGGCCAAGCTGTGCACACCCGAGGGCGTCGTCGTCACGAAGGTGCCCCGCCGCGCCAAGGCCGATTACGCCAGCGCCCGGCGATGGCGCTGGGGCGACTCGGTCTAGATCCTTGCGTCGTCCCGGCGAAGGCCGGGACCATACGCCGTGGCCCGCGGAAGGGGCGCAAGCGGCGTCGGCTTTGCTTCACAACCGGAATTGGTGGTTATGGGTCCCGGCCCCCGTGCGCGATTGCGCACTAGGCCGGGACGACGTTGAACTAATTCGACACCATCATCGACCAAGACAATGCCCACCTTTTCCGCGGCGGGCTGCCCTGCGCCCCGATCTTGGGCTACGGTGCCGCCGTTTCGTCCCATCAGGAGCCGCCTCGTCATGTCGACCAGCTGGATCGTTATCGGCGTCATCGTTCTTCTCGTGCTGTTTGCGTTCGGCGCCTACAACCGCCTCGTTGCGCTCAGCCAGCGGGTCGGACAGGCCTTTGCCGACATCGACGTGCAGCTCAAGCAGCGCCACGACCTGATCCCGAACCTGGTCGAGACCGTGAAGGGCTACGCCTCCCACGAGCGCGGCACGCTCGACGACGTCATCAAGGCACGCAATTCGGCGATGTCGGCGCAGGGACCGACCCAGGTCTCGGCGGCGGAAAACCAGCTCTCCGGCGCGCTCGGCCGGCTGATCGCGCTGTCGGAGGCCTATCCGGACCTCAAGGCCAACGCCAACTTCCAGCAGCTCGCCTCCGAGCTTTCCGATCTCGAGAACAAGATTGCCGCCAGCCGCCGCTTCTTCAACAACGCGGTCCAGGAATACAACACCGGCATCCAGCAGATGCCGGCCGCCTTGTTCGCCGGCATGTTCGGCTTCACCCGCAAGGATTTCTTCGACCTCGGCGCCAGCCGCACGGAGGTCGAGGCGGCACCGAGCGTGAAGTTCTGAGGCGCGACGCGCGCCGGCGAGAGCCCTGATGGCCGCCTACGGTCTCTACACGCACATCGCATCGAACAAGTTTCGTTCGATGCTGCTGCTTGGCGGGCTATTCCTGCTGATCTACGTGCTGGTCTATGCCGGCGCGCTGGTTGCGGAAGTGATGATCGATAGCGGCCGCTCGGTCGACTATTACCTGACGCACGCCTCGCGCGATCTCGTCTCCGCCTTGCCATGGGCGACGATCGCGGCCGTGGCCTGGATCGCGATCGCCTATTTCTTCCACCAGAAGATGATCGACGCCGTCACCGGCGGCGAAAGCGTGACGCGGCAGCAACAGCCGCGGCTCTACAATCTCCTGGAGAATCTCTGCATCTCGCGCGGCATCCCGATGCCGAAGCTGAAGGTGATGGACAGCCCGGCGCTGAATGCGTTTGCGACCGGACTGAACCCGCGGCAATACGCCATCACCGTCACCACGGGTCTGTTGAGGGCGCTTGATGACCAGGAGATCGAGGCCGTGCTCGGCCACGAGCTCACCCATATCAAGAACGGCGACGTGCAGCTGATGGTGGTCGCCGTGATCATCGCCGGCGCGGTCGGCTTCTTCGGCGAGCTGTTCTTCCGCCTGTTCACGAACCTGTCGTGGAACTCGAGCGGCGGCGGAGGCGGCTGGTCGTCCTCGTCATCCTCTCGATCTTCGTCATCCTCCTCGGACCGTGACAGCAAGGGCTCGGGCGGCGGCGCGATCGTCGTGATCATCATTGCGGTCGCGCTGATCGTGCTGGCCTGGCTGCTGTCGCAGGTGGTCAAGCTCGCGCTGTCGCGCTCGCGCGAATTCTTGGCCGATGCCGGATCGGTCGAGCTGACCAAGAATCCCGATGCGATGATCACCGCGCTGCGCAAGATCGAGAACCGCGGCGAGCTGCCGGATGCCACCTCGGCGGTGATGGAACTCTGCATCGACAATCCGCGCGAGGGCTTTGCCGACCTGTTCGCCACCCACCCGTCGGTGAAGTCCCGGGTCGATGCGCTGGTGAAATATGCCGGCGGCCACGACCCCGGGCCGCTGGCGCTGCCGGATGAGACATCGGACCAGACGGAGACGCAGGGCCAGCCGCCTATGCCAAGCGACCAGCCGCCGCCGGTCACCCACGGCCCGTGGGGCGACACACCGCCTGAACCGGCGAACAACCCGCCGGCGCTGCCGGGCACCAGCCCCGCGCAGGGACCATTGGGCCCGCTCCAGGGACCTCTTCAGGGACCTTGGGGCCGGCACCGCTGATCATGCCAGCTCTTTCATTTGGGCATGATCTCTTCGGAAACCGCTTCGCACTTTTCCGGATCATGCCCCTACCTTACTCAGTCCATTAAGGAAATCCCCACCAAACCGGTCGCGGGCACCTTAAGGAATTGAATTCTCCCTCGTTTCTGCCATGTTCGCGCCCAAAGCAGTGTGGGGACTTGCCGATCGCCATCGCGGTCGGGAGCGCGCTTCAAGGGATTTCCATGGCAAAGCCGGTTGTGATCGTGGTGGGCGCCGACAAGGGCGGGGTCGGCAAGACCACCGTCTCGCGGACGCTCCTGGACTATTTCAGTGCCAACAATGTGCAGACCCGGGCGTTCGACACCGAGTCGCCGCGCGGCACGCTGAAGCGCTTCCACCCTGACATCACCGAGATCGTCGACATGACGACGACCGCGGACCAGATGAAGATCTTCGATACGCTCAACGCTGGCTCCTCAGTCACCGTGATCGACGTCCGCGCCGGCCTGTTGTCGCCCGCGCTGGCCTCGCTGCGCGACATCGGCTTCCTCGATGCGGCGCGCTCCGGGCAGATCACCTTTGCCGTGTTCCATATCCTCGGCCCCTCGATCGCCTCGCTGGACGAGATCGCCGAGACCGCCAACTTTATGAGCGGCGCGAAATATTTCCTGGTGAAGAACTTCATCAACGACACCCAGTTCTTCCAGTGGGACCAGGCGACCTACAATTCCTACTTCCACCGCATCAAGGATGCCGTCGACCTCACCATCCCGAAGCTCAACGAAATGGCCTATGAGCAGGTCGAGGTCTCCTCGGTTCCGTTCCTGAAATTCGTCGCCAACAAGGGCATCAACGACGACGCCGCGAACTACTCCTTCGTGCTGCGCGGCTATGTCCGGCATTGGCTGGCCAATGTCTGGAGCGAGTTCGACCGGATAAAGCTGACCGACCTGGTCGGCGCCAAGTCGGGCAAGGGCGAAAAATAGTCGCGTCCGGGGCAGCGAAAGATCGCTCCGGGAGCAGGGAAAGATCGCGCCCGGGACAGCGAAAAAAGTCGCGCCCGGCAGCGAAAAATCGCGCCTGGGGGCGGCGATGGGGCTGGATTAGGCGAAAATTTGGCCTGATATAGCGGGCGATGTCGTCCACGCCCGTTTACATCATCTGCTCGCCCCGCCCGCAGGTCGGCAAGACGCTGATCGCACGGCTGCTCGGCGAATTCCTGCTGCTCAAGAACGGCGACGTCGTCTGCTTCGACATCAACCTGAAGGAGCCGTCGCTGCTCGACTACCTGCCGCGGATCACCGAGACCGCCGACGTGATCGACACCTACGGCAAGATGCAACTGATGGACCGCGTCATCGTCAATGACGGCATCGCCAAGGTGATCGACCTCGGCTACCACGCCTTCGACGAATTCTTCAAAATGGCCGACCAGATCGGGCTGATGAAGGAGGCGCTGCGCCGCCGCGTCGCGCCCGTGATCCTGTATGTTGCGGATACCGACCGCGCCTCGGTGCGCGGCTACCAGATGCTGCAGGGCCAGATCCCGCCGAACGGGCTCGTCGTGATCGACAATGAGTTCGTTGTACGTGGCGAGTTGCCGCCTGTGATGACCGCCAGCCGGGTGCTGCGCTTCCGTGCGCTGCCGGTGTTCCTGAAGACCTATATCGACCGGCTGAATTTCTCCTTCACGGGCTATCTGCGCCAGGAAAGGGATTCATCGACCGAGCTGCATCAGTGGATCCGGAAGAACTACACGACGTTCCGCGATCTTGAGCTCAGCATGCTGCTGCAAAGGTTGTAGCCGTCGTCCCGGCCTAGTGCGCAATTGCGCACGGGAGCCGGGACCCATAACCACCGCTGCGCGTTTGGCGAAGGCTGGGGCCACAGCGTCGTTCCACAATCACTATTCGCGGTCATGGGTCCCGGCTCCCGTGCGCAATTGCGCACTAGGCCGGGACGACGTGTGTGGAGAAATTGACTCTTAATGCCCCTCGAACGCCATCAGCGTGCGTACCGGGACGTCCATCGCGCGCAGTTTTGCGGCGCCGCCGAGATCGGGCAGGTCGATGATGAAGCAGGCGGCGACCACATTGGCGCCGATCTGGCGCAGCAGCTTGACCGCGCCCTCCGCGGTGCCGCCGGTCGCGATCAGATCGTCGACCAGGATCACGCGCTCGCCGGGCAGCACGGCGTCGGCATGCATCTCCATCTCGTCGATGCCGTATTCCAGCGAATAGGCGATCCGCACCGTGGTGTGCGGCAGCTTGCCCTTCTTGCGGATCGGCACGAAGCCGGCCGAGAGCTGGTGCGCCACCGCGCCGCCGAGGATGAAGCCGCGGGCCTCGATGCCTGCGACCTTGTCGACCTTCGCCCCCGCCCAGGGATGCACCAATTCATCGACCGCCCGGCGGAAGGCACGGGCATCCGCGAGCAGCGTCGTGATGTCGTGAAACAGGATGCCCTTCTTCGGGTAGTCCGGGATGTTGCGAACGGTAGCCTTGATGTCGTGGTCGAAGGTCATTGGTCTCGCAATCCTCATTTGGCCGGCGGATTAAGCCGGAATGCATTCTCGACGATGCGCAGGCCCACCTCATTGCCGAGCGACATCAGCGATTCCGGATGGAATTGCACGCCGCCGACCGGCAGGGTCTTGTGCTCGATCACCATCGCGACGCCGTCCTCGGTGGTCGCGGTCACCGCCAGCACCTCGGGCACGCTGTCGCGCTCTACATAGAGCGAGTGGTAGCGGCCGATCACGATCTCATTGGGCAGATTATGCATCAACCGCCCGCCGCGCACCTGGATGCGCGAGGGACGGCCGTGCGCGGGCTGGCCGAGCTGGCCGAGCTGACCGCCGAAATATTCGCCGATCGCCTGCACGCCGAGGCAGACGCCGAAGATCGGCAGCTTCTTCTCAAGCGCAGTGTCGATGGTTTTCGCGATGCCGAAATCCTCAGGGCGACCCGGCCCGGGCGACAGCACCAGCAGGTCCCAGCCCTTCTTCTTGAGCATGTCCTGGGCATGGATATGTCTGACCACGGTGACGTTGGCGCCGACCTGGCGGAAATAATCGGCCAGCATGTGCACGAAGCTGTCGTCGTGATCGATCAGCAGCACGTTCTTGCCGGAGCCGGTGGCATCAGGCGCGAAATCCGACAGCGGCTTCGGCGGATCGCCGCGCAGCGCCTGGAACAGCGCCGCCGCCTTGACCTGGCATTCGCGGTCTTCCGCGGCCGGATCCGAGTCGAACAGGCAGGTCGCACCGACCCGCACTTCGGCCAGGCCGTCCTTCATGCGGATGGTACGGATGGTGAGCCCGGTGTTGATGCTGCCGTCGAAGTTCACGCAGCCGATCGCGCCGGCATACCACCGCCGCGGCGAGCGTTCGTGGTCCTCGACGAACTGCATCGCCCACAGTTTCGGCGCGCCGGTCACCGTGACCGCCCAGGCATGGGTGAGGAAGGCGTCGAGCGAGTCGAAACCGGGCCGCAGCATGCCCTCGACATGGTCGACGGTGTGGAACAGCTTTGAGTAGGTCTCGATCTGCCGCCGCGCCAGCACCTTGATGGTGCCGGGCGCGCAGACGCGCGCCTTGTCGTTGCGGTCGACGTCGGTGCACATGTTGAGCTCGAACTCGTCCTTCTCCGAGTTCAACAGCTTGCGGATCTGCTCGGCATCGCCGATCGAGTCCGAGCCGCGCGCGATGGTGCCCGAGATCGGGCAGGTCTCGACCCGGCGGCCGTCGGAGCGCACGAACATCTCCGGCGAGGCGGAGACCAGGAATTCGCCGTCGCCGAGATTCATCAGTGCGCCATAGGGCGACGGGTTGATGCGGCAGAGCCGCTGGAACACTTCCGCCGGCGAGCGCTCGCAGGGCTCGGCGAAAAGCTGCCCGGGCACCGCTTCGAACAGATCGCCGCGGGCGAACGCAGCACGCGCGACTTCAACCGTGGCCTGGTATTCGCCCGGGGCGTGATCGGCAAAGCCCTGCCGCCCGTTCCTGGCGTAAAGGCTCGGCGCTGTCTCGTGCGACTGGCCGGCGGTGGATTTGCCCTTCCACGAGAATTCGTAATTCAGCGCCACGCCGCGGCCAGTGGCGCGGTCATAGGCCAGCAGGCGGTCCGGCACGTAGAGCACGATGTCGCGCTGGTCGGCCTCGCGGGCGCGCTTCTGCACGATATCCTCGATCTGGAACACGAGGTCGTAGGCGAAGGCGCCGAACAGACCGAGCAGCGGATCGGCATTGGATGACAACGCCGCCACCATGTCGCGCACCAGCGACATCACGCTGGCGCGGCGGGTGCGCTGATCTTCCTCGACCGGCGCGGCACCGCGGATGATGTGGCCGGCGAGCTTCGTCGCGCTGCGCTCGGAGATCACGACGCAGGGCTCGCGCAGGACGTCGCCGAGGAAGGCGATCAAGACCTCGCCGCGCGGGTTCAGGGCCTGCAATGAGAAATCGGTGCCCGACGTTTCCAGCACCAGCGGCGGGTCGGCGAAGCCGAGGTCAAAGCTCTCGTAGCGGCCCGGCACCGTCGTGCCCGAGGACAGCACCACGCCGCGGCGGCGGTCCAACAGCGCGATCAGATCGTCGAGACGGTTAGCGCCGCCGGTGAACTGCTCGACCACGCGCGCGACGGCAAGGCCGCCAGTGGTCAGGTATTCGCTCTTGGCCGGCAGGGAGAAGACTGTCCTGTTCATGTGATCCTCTTACGAGACTTGAGAAGAGAGCGCCACACAGGACAAGCGAAGGGCCGTCGCACTGCGATGGCGACCTTCGACGACTTTTGGAAATGAAATCGCACCGGCCACCTATGAGAAGGTGGGCCACCAACGACGGGATGGGCTAGCAACGGTGCGCATGGCCGTTACACACCACCCGGCGCGGGCCGTGTCAAGGGATGGCCGGTCCCCTTGCTCCTGCCCTTGCCCCAAGGACCTTTTTCCGGTTCGCACGGTGGGGAATCCGCGTAGGATTTGCTGAAATGGCGGCCGATCGGCCGCCCAAAAAACAGACAGATGGCGGAGGCGCAGATGGCGATTTTAGGTCTCGGATATGCCGGCTTCGGCTCCGACGCGCTCGACGACTGGCGGCAATTCGGCACCGGCCTGGTCGGGCTGCAGGCAATCGAGCGCGGCAACTCGCTGCTCGCCTTCCGGATGGACGACCGCAAGCAACGCATTGTGATCGACCGCGCGCAGGGCGAAGGCACCAGGTTCTTCGGCTGGGAGGTCGCGGACGCCGCAGCACTCGACGCGCTGGCGGCGCGGCTCGAGCATGCCGGCGTGCCTGTCACCGCCGAGCCGCAGGCGCTCGCCGATGCCAGGCGGGTGCGCGGCCTGATCTCGTTCCAGGACCCGGCCGGCAACCGGCTCGAAGCGTTTCACGGCCCGGAGATCGACGACACGCCGTTCAAGCCGGGACGCTCGATCTCCGGTTTCCGCACCGGCGCGCTCGGCCTCGGCCACGCGGTGCTGACGGTCGAGAACATCGCGCCGGTCATGAGCTTCTATGTCGACGTGCTCGGCTTCGCCCTGAGCGACTACATCGAAAAACCGTTCCGCGCGTATTTCTTCCACATCAATGCCCGCCACCACTCGCTCGCGCTGATCGAGACCGGCACGAACGGCATGCACCATCTGATGGTTGAGCTGTTCTCGCTCGACGATGTCGGCCAGGCCTACGACGTCGCGATGAAGGAAGACCGGGTCAACGTCACGCTCGGCCGTCACACCAACGATCTGATGACGTCGTTCTACGCCAAGTCGCCGTCGGCCTTCATGGTCGAGTGCGGCTGGGGCGGCCGCGAGATCGATCCGGCGAATTGGACGCCGTTCGAGATGTATGATGGTCCGAGCCTGTGGGGCCACGAGCGCGTCTGGTTGTCAGCCGAGGACCGCGCCGTCGCGCGCGAGATGCGCATGCGCGCCGCCGCCGAGGGCAAGCGCGCGCCGGTGCAGGTGCTGGAAGGCAATTTCAAGCTGATGTCGGGGACCTGCCCGTGGTGGGACGGGGTGAAGAGTTCATAACGACGGCGTCGTCCCGGCGAAGGCCGGGACCCATAACCACAGGGTGCGGTTGTCTGGCGCGATGACTGCCAGAGTGCCCATTGCGAAAGTCACGGCGTAAGGGTCCCGGCCCCCGCGCAACTAGGCCGGGACGACGCTCGTGGTTTTTGCAATCGTGTTACCCCAGATGCTTCCTGAAAAACTCCGTCGCCCGGCCCCAGGCCAGTTCCGCACAATGCCGGTCGTGCACCGACAAGCGCTGCTCGTTGCCGAAGCCGTGCTCGGCGTCGTAGCGGAACAGCTCCAGCGATTTGCCGGCGGCCTTCATCGCTTTCTCAAAACCATCGACCAGCGCCGGCGTGCACCAGTCGTCCTTGGTCGCAAAATGCCCCTGCAGCGGAATCCTGACGTCCGCCGGCTTGGCCGCCTGCTCCGGCGGAATGCCGTAGAACACCACACCGGCCGTCAGCTCCGGGATCTTGGTGGCGCCGATGATGGTCACCGCGCCGCCGAGGCAGAAGCCGGTCAGGCCGACCTTGGTGCCGCTCTTGGCAAGGTATTGCGCGGCGCCGCGCACGGTCTGCGTGGTGGCATCCATGAAGTCGAGCGAGTTCATCTCTTTGCCGGCCGCGTCGGTGTCGTGATACGGCACCACCTTGCCCTTGTAGAGATCGGGCGCCAGCGCATCGAAGCCGGCCAGCGCGAAGCGGTCGCACATGCCCTTGATCTGGTCCTGCAGGCCCCACCATTCCTGGATCACGACGACGCCCGGCGCGTTGCCGCGCGCGGCATTGGCGAGATAGCCTGACGCTTCCTTGCCGTCCGGACGCTTGAAGCTGATGCTGGTACCCATGAGTTCCTCCGCAATGTTTGCCGGCTGATTGGCCGGCATCTTGTCCGCACTCGGTGACGGACGCAATCGCCCTGCGGCAGGCTCGCGCACTCGTCATCTCCGCGCATTGGCGCCGCGTGCGTCCCGCACAACAAAAAAGCCCCCGAAGGGGCTTTTTCAAACTCGCTACCTAACCGAGGTCAGTGGGCGTCGGCCCAGACCTTGCGCTTGGTGAAGTACATCAGGATCGCGAACACGATCAGGAAAAAGAATACCTGCATGCCGATCCGCTTGCGCTCCTCCATGTGCGGCTCGGCGGCCCACATCAGGAACGTGGTGACGTCGTGCGCATACTGCTTCACCGTCGCCGGCGAACCGTCATCGAAGGTCACCTGACCGTCGGACAGCGGCTTCGGCATCTTGATCGAGTGACCCGGGAAGTACTTGTTGTAATACGAGCCTTCCGGGATCGTGACGCCGGCCGGGGCCTTGTCCTCGAAGCCCTGCAGGATGGCGTCGACGTAGTCGGGGCCCTGCTCCTGGTACTGGCTGAAGAAGTCGATCACGAATTGCGGGAAGCCGCGCTTGTAGGACCGCGCCTTGGTGATCAGCGAGAGATCGGGCGGTGCCGCGCCGCCATTGGCCACGCGCGCGGCCTGCTCGTTCGGGAACGGCGACGGGAAGTAATCCGCCGGGCGGCCCGGACGTTCGAACATCTCGCCCTGGTCGTTCGGGCCGTCCTTGATCTTGTACTCGGACGCGAACGCCGCCGCCTGCGCCACCGAATAGCCGGGGCCGCCGGCATCGGCGAGGTTGCGAAACGCGACATAGGACAGGCCGTGGCAGGCCGAGCAGACTTCCTTGTAGACCTTGAGGCCACGCTGCAGCGAGCCGCGGTCATACTTGCCGAAAGGGCCGGAGAACGACCAGCTCTGTGCCGGCGGCGCATTGCCACCCTCCTCGGCCTTGGCGTTCTGGGTGCTGCCGGCGAACAGGCCGCCAGCCACCACCAGCGCAAGCATCACGGAGGCTGCGGTCGCGACCCTGCCCTTGCTCTTCGCCAGCACGTCGTCGGCGATCGAGTTCGGCACCGGGCGCGGCGTCTCGATGCGGGAGAGCAGCGGCAGCACGATCAGGAAGTAGGCGAAGTAGCAGACCGTCAGGATGCGGCCGGCGATCACATAGATGCCTTCCGGCGGCTGCGAGCCGAGATAGCCGAGCAGGATGCAGACCACCACGAAGATCCAGAAGAACTGCTTGGCCAGCGGACGATACTTCGACGAACGGGTCCGCGCGTTGTCGAGCCAGGGCAGGAACGCCAGGATCACGATCGCACCGAACATTGCCACCACGCCGGCGAGCTTGTTCGGGATCGAACGCAGGATCGCGTAGAACGGCAGGTAATACCATTCAGGCACGATGTGCGCCGGGGTCACGCCGGGGTTCGCCGGAATGTAGTTGTCGGCGTCGCCGAGATAGTTCGGCATGTAGAAGATGAACCAGGCGAAGAAGATCAGGAAGCAGGACACGCCGAACATGTCCTTGATCGTCGCATGCGGCGTGAACGGAACGCTGTCCTTCTCGGTCTTCATTTCGACGCCGGCCGGGTTGTTCTGACCCGCGACGTGCAGCGCCCAGACGTGCAGCACGACCACGCCGGCGATCACGAAAGGCAGCAGATAGTGCAGCGAGAAGAAGCGATTCAGCGTCGGATTGCCGACCGAATAGCCGCCCCACAGCAAGGTCACGATGCTCTCGCCGAAATAGGGAATTGCTGAGAACAGGTTGGTGATGACGGTGGCGCCCCAGAAGCTCATCTGGCCCCACGGCAGCACGTAGCCCATGAAGCCGGTCGCCATCATCAAGAGGTAGATGATGACGCCGAGGATCCACAGCACCTCGCGCGGCTCCTTGTACGACCCGTAATAGAGGCCGCGGAACATGTGGATGTAGACGGCGAAGAAGAACATCGACGCGCCGCAGGCATGCATGTTGCGCAGCAGCCAGCCGTAATTGACGTCGCGGACGATCAGCTCAACCGACTTGAAGGCGAGATCGGCGTGCGGCGTGTAATGCATCGCCAAGATCACGCCGGTCAGGATCTGCAAACCAAGCATCAGCGACAGAATGGCGCCGAAGGTCCACCAGTAGTTCAGGTTGCGCGGCGTCGGGTAGGCCACGAAGGAAGAGTGGACCAGGCCCATGATCGGAAGGCGCCGCTCGATCCACTTCAAGGCGGGGTTGCTCGGTTGAAAATCAGATGGTCCGCTCATTGATGCGATCCTGAAGAAGAAAAACGACGCGATGGGTCCAAGGGGAAGCCGAAGTCCCGGAGGGTCCGGGACTTAGCCGATCTGGATTTTGGTGTCGGAAAGGAAGGCGTAGGGCGGCACCGCCAGGTTGGCGGGCGCCGGCCCCTGGCGGATACGACCGGAGGAGTCGTACTGCGAGCCGTGGCAGGGGCAGAAGAAGCCGTCGTAATTGCCCTCATGGGCGATCGGGATACAGCCGAGATGGGTGCAGATGCCGATCACGACCAGCCACTGGTCGTGGCCGGCCTTGACGCGGGCCGAGTCGGGCTGCGGATCGGGCAGGCTCGAGAGCGGCACGCTCTGGGCCTCCTGAATCTGCTTCTTGGTGCGGTGGCTGATGTAGATCGGCTTGCCGCGCCAGAACACCTTGATGTCCTGCCCCTCGGCGATTGGCGCCAGGTCGACCTGGATCGGTGCGCCGGCCGCGATCGTCGCGGCATCCGGGTTCATCTGGGCAACCATCGGCCACACGGTGGCGGCTGCGCCGACCACGGCGGCAGCTCCGGTTGCAACGAAGAGAAAATCACGGCGTGTCGGATGGTCCGCCGAAGACGCTGTCGTCACGATTCCTAGCCCTTTCTTTTCTGCAGCCGGTGGAACCGCCCCAAAGACGCGGAACGCGTCCCGAGAAAGGCTGCCGGCGCCCGCGGCCCCCGCGGCGGCAGAAAACCGCTATTCCCCACCCCAAATGGCGGAACAGCAGTCCAGAATCGTTCTATTGGCACCCTTGCCGGACGAGCGCAAGCCCGCTATCGGCTCGCAAACGTGCAATGCACGAAATCCGCGCCGGGCGATGTTTTATTGAGACAATTTCATCCGGTTTTCACAGGTCGTCAGCACCATGCAGATCGCGCTGTTCCAGCCCGACATTCCCCAGAATACGGGAACGATTCTGCGCCTCTGCGCCTGCCTGGACGTGGCAGCCCATATCATCGAACCGGCGGGATTCGACGCCTCGGACCGGAATTTCCGCCGGGCGGGTATGGACTATCTCGACCATGTGCGGTTGAAGCGTCACGACTCATGGTCGAAATTCGAGGAATGGCGGGCCGAGGCCGCCTGCCGGCTGGTCCTGTTCACGACCAGGGCTGCGAAATCCTATCTTGATTTCGAGTATACGGCCTCCGATGTCCTGCTGTTCGGGCGCGAGACGGCGGGGGTGACCGACGCGGTGGTCGCCGCCGCGGACGCACGGCTGGTAATTCCGATCAAGCCGCCCCTGCGCTCGCTCAATGTGGCCGTCACGGCGGCGATGGCCCTCGGCGAGGCGCTGCGGCAGACCGGTTCGGGAACAGCCGATTCGGCAACTTAAGGGATTTTTGGTGAGCTACGCGGTCAAGGAGATCTTTCTCACCCTGCAGGGCGAAGGCGCCCATGCGGGCCGCGCCTCCGTGTTCTGCCGCTTCGCCGGCTGCAACCTCTGGAGCGGCCGCGAGCAGGACCGCGCCGGCGCCGTCTGCCAATTCTGCGACACCGATTTCGTCGGCACCGACGGCACGCTCGGCGGCCGCTATGCCGACGCGGCCGAGCTCGCCGGCACCATCGCCGCGCAATGGACCGCCGGCGAGGCCGAGCGCTACGTGGTGCTGACCGGCGGCGAGCCGCTGCTGCAGGTCGACACCGCCCTGATCGAGGCCCTGCACGGGCATGGCTTTGCGATCGCGATCGAGACCAACGGCACCATCGCCCCGCCCGACGGGCTCGACTGGATCTGCGTCAGTCCGAAGGCCGCAGCCGAGCTCGTGGTGCGCAAGGGACATGAGCTCAAGCTGGTCTATCCGCAGGTGGAAAACGCACCGGAGGATTTCGCCGGGCTCGCCTTCGAGCGCTTCTCGCTGCAGCCGATGGACGGCCCCGACGTGATCGCGAATACCGAGCGCGCGATCGCCTATTGCCTGAAGCACCCGCAATGGCGCCTTAGCGTGCAGACGCACAAGACGCTCGGCATCAGATAACTACCCTGGCAGAACTGGATTGTTGAACGAGATGTGGGAATTGACGAAAGCGTTTCGGTTCGAGGCTGCGCATGCGCTTTCCGGAACGACATTTGGTGTGAACAGCGAGGAGATTCACGGTCACTCCTTCCGCGCCGAAGTCACGGTGCGCGGCACGCCCGACCCGAAAACCGGGATGGTGATCGATCTCGGCCTGCTGGAGCGCGCCATGGCCGAGGTGCAGAAGACGCTCGACCACAAGTTCCTGAACAAGATCGAGGCCATCGGCGTGCCGACGCTGGAGAATCTCTCGCGCTTCATCTGGGAGCGGCTGCAACATACCGGCAAGCTCACGCGCGTCGCCGTCCATCGCGACAGCTGCAGCGAGAGCTGCACCTATTTCGGACCGCAGGGATAGTCATGCTGCCCACAGACCCCGCCATCATCGAAGACCGCAAGGCGCGTGCGCGCGGCTGGTTCGAGGCGCTGCGCAACGACATCTGCGCGGCTTTCGAGACCCTCGAGGACGATGCCCCCGCAGCGCTCTATACCGGCGACGCCGGCCGGTTCGTGCGCACCGCCTGGGACCGCACCGACCACACCGGCAAGCCCGGCGGCGGCGGTGTGATGTCGATCATGAAGGGCCGGCTGTTCGAGAAGGTCGGCGTGCACTGCTCGACCGTGCATGGCGAATTCGCCCCCGAATTCCGCGCGCAGATTCCCGGTGCCGCCGATGATCCCAGATTTTGGGCCTCGGGCATTTCGCTGATCGCACATTTGCGCAATCCGAACGTGCCCGCCGTGCATATGAACACCCGCTTCGTCGTCACCACCAAGGCCTGGTTCGGCGGCGGCGCCGATTTGACGCCGGTGCTGAACCGGCGGCGCACCCAGGATGATCCCGATACGGTGGCCTTCCATGCCGCGATGAAAGAGGCGTGCAGTGGGCCGAACGGCGTCGCCGACTACGACAAGTACAAGAAATGGTGTGACGACTATTTCTATCTGCCACACCGCAAGGAAGCGCGCGGCATCGGCGGGATCTTCTACGACTGGCACGACAGCGGCGACTGGGACGCCGACCTCGCCTTCACCCAGGACGTCGGGCGCAGCTTCCTGAAAATCTATCCCGACCTGGTGCGGCGTAATTTCTCGGCCGGCTGGAGCGCCGAGGATCGCGACGAGCAGCTGGTCCGCCGCGGACGCTATGTCGAGTTCAACCTGCTCTACGATCGCGGCACCATCTTCGGTCTGAAGACCGGCGGCAATGTGGATTCGATCCTGTCGTCGCTGCCGCCGGAGGTGAAATGGCCGTGACCAAGCTGCCGCGCGCGATGCTGATCGACATGGATGACACCATCCTGTCGGCCTATGGGCGCCCCGAGATCGCCTGGAACGCGATCACCGCCGAATTCGCCGAAGAGCTGGCGCCCCTGCCCCCGGACATGGTCGCAACCTCGCTGCTGGCCTATGCACGGCAATTCTGGTCGACCGCCGAGCCGATCTGGCGGATCAAGCTCGGCGAGGCGCGGCGGCTGACCGTGAAGGGCGGCTTCGCGGCACTCGCGGCGGCCGGCCATCGCGCGCTGCCGGACGATCTCGCCGACCGCATCGCAGATCGTTTCACCGCTTACCGCGAGGAGGAGATGTTCGTCTTCCCCGGCGCGCATGAGGCGATCGATGCGTTCAAGGCGCTCGGCATCAAGCTCGCGCTGGTCACCAACGGCGCAGCCGAGATGCAACGCGCCAAGGTCGAGCGCTTCGCGCTGGGCCATCGCTTCGATCACATCCAGATCGAGGGCGAGCACGGCTTCGGCAAGCCGGAGGAGCGCGCCTATCTGCACGCAATGGAAGCGCTCGGCGTCAGCGCACCTGATACCTGGATGATCGGCGACAATCTCGAGTGGGAAGTCGTGGCGCCCCAGCGGCTTGGCATCTATGCGATCTGGATGGACGTGCATGGTGCAGGCCTGCCGCCGGGATCGACAATCAAGCCCGACCGCATCATCCGTTCGCTGACCGAACTGGTTCCTGCCGCGCGCTAATAGCCGCAACGGCCGTTTTCACAGCAAATCCACAGCACCGAGCGTCGGCCGTGATTTGACTGTCATCACCGGTCGCTAGCCTGCCGTCCGCGCTATCAAGCGCGGAGGGAAAATCATGGAACTGAAACCAGGCGATGTCGTCATGCTGAGATCCGGCGGCCATCCGATCACGGTGGTGGAGGTCGACGAGGACAAGGTCGAGTGTCTGTGGATGGGCACGGACGGCGATTTGTTTCGCGAAACCTTGCCGCTCGTCGCGCTCGAATCGACCGAAATCGATCCGGAAGATGACGAGGAAGACGACGACGAAGAAGAGGATGACGAGGAAGAAGAAGAGGACGACGACAAGGAGCACAGCAGCCGCAAGAAGCGCAAGGCTGCGTAAGACGAGGCTGCATAAGTTTTCTCAGGCGATGCTGCCCGCCGAGCCGCCGGCAGCATCGCTTCCGCGTTCCCTCAGAATGCGCGCAACGCGGTGACGATCATCGTGCCGCCGATCGTCACGGCAGCCTTGTCGAGATATCGGTTCGAGATATCAGTCAAGCCTCACAGCCGATGGTCGCGGGTGAAACGGGAAACGGTCTGGTCGGCGATGCCAGACAACACCTGCGGATCAAGCGGAAAATCCGCGGCAAGCCAAGCATCCTCGGCCAGGGTCAGTACATGGCCCAACGCCGGTCCCTCGGCAATCCCGCGTGCGATGAAATCCGACGCCCTCAAGGGAAAGTGAGGCGCGCGCCAGCGTTGCGGCAGCGTGGCAAGTGCGCGCCACTGATCGACATCCGCCTTCGCGCCGGTTCGCGCCCAGGCCAGCAACAGCCTGTCGCGATACGGCTCCTCGTCGAGCCGGTAGAGCCTGCGCTTGGCACGCGCCTCGTCCATGCCGGGCAAGCGCCACCAGCGATGGCCCATCGAGTCGAGCGCCTTGGCCTCGGCATTGGAGAGCCGCAGCCGGCTTGCGATGCGCCGCGCATCCTCGGTCACGGCGACCGTCAGCGCGGCGAGCCGGCGCGTCGCGCTCGGCTTAAGCTCCATCAGCCGCTCGATCTCGATCATCGCCGCGAACGGTCCGGTATAGGCGACGCCGCCGAACAGCGGCAGAAGCAGTCCGCCATCCCCCATCGCGACCACCGCGCCCGCGGCGCCGTTCGCGACCACGAGCTTGAGCATCTCCATGCGGATCCGCTCGGCCGACAGGCCGGCAAGTCCGGTGCGTCCGGAGATGCAGGCGAGATAGCCGGCGCGATCGACCTCGCCTGCGGCGTAGGCCGCGTGGAAACGGAAGAAGCGCAGGATGCGCAGATAATCCTCGGCAATCCGCTGCGCCGGATCGCCGATGAAACGCACCCGCCGCGCCGCGATGTCGGCGAGGCCGCCGACGTGATCGTGCACGATGCCATCGGCATCGACCGACAGGCCGTTGATGGTGAAGTCGCGCCGCTCGGCGTCGCGCACCCAGTCGCGCCCGAACGCTACCTTGGCCTTGCGGCCATAGGTCTCGGTGTCCTCGCGCAGCGTCGTCACCTCGAAGGGCTGGCTGTCGACGACCAGGGTCACCGTCCCGTGCTCGATGCCGGTCGCCACGCTCTTGATGCCGGCCCGCCTGGCGCGGCGAACCACCTCGTCCGGCAACGCCGTCGTGGCAATGTCGATGTCGGCGAGCGGAATTTTCATCAACGCGTTGCGCACGGCGCCGCCGATCACCCGCGCTTCCTCGCCATCGGCATTGAGCAGGCCGAGCACCCGTGCCGCTGGCCCCTCAGTGAGCCATGGCGCGTCGGACAACAGGCGCACCTCGCTCATTTCTCAGCTCCGGGCACCAGCCTGCCATTCTCGATATGGGCGGGAACGTAGGTCGAGTTCGGCGGCGCGCCGGTCAATTCGGCAAGCAGCACGAAACTGATGATGACCAGCACCAGCGCCGCCAGCGTCAGCTTCGCCAGCATGTCGAGCGGCCATGACGCCGGCAGCGTCACGCCGGACCGCGTCGCGATGAGGAAGATGGCATAGACCGCGAAAGGAACAAGAAAGATTCCGATCTCGGTCAACACCGTGCGGATCATGACAGATAGATCCGCTCATACAGCACACGCAGGATGCCCGCGGTCGCGCCCCAGATGTAGCGCTCGGCGAACGGCATCGCATAATAGTGCCGGTCGATGCCGCGGAATTCCTTGACGTGGATCTGATGATTCTCGGGATTCATCAGGAAAGCGAGCGGCACTTCGAACGCATCGACGACCTCGGCTTCATTGATCTCAAGTGTGAATCCCGGCTTCACCTTGGCGACCGTCGGCAGGATGCGGAAGCCGAATGCGGTGCCATAGAGGTCGAGATAGCCGACCGGGTCGATGAATTCCCGCTTCAGCCCGACTTCTTCACAGGCCTCACGCAACGCGGCATCAAGCGGCGAGGCATCGGTGGCGTCGATCTTGCCGCCGGGGAACGAGATCTGACCGGCGTGGCTCGACAGATTGGGCGAACGCTGCGTCAGGAGCACGGTCGGCTCGGGATGATCGACCACCGGGATCAGCACCGCGGCCGGCCGCACCGGCTGCTCCTGCGCCACGATCTCCAGCATCCGATCGTTGCCGGAGTCTCCGGTGCGCGGAATGATGTGCGGATCGACCAGGCCCGGCGGCACTTCGAAATCGAGACGCGTGCGCGCCCGCGCGAAGAATTCCGTCGAGCTGATCGTCGCCGGCCTCACCTTCAGCAACGGCTCGTTCAAAGTGCGTCCCTCACCTGACTGGCGTCGGCCATCGCGAAGAACTCGCCGCCGGACTCGATGCCGAACATCTCCTGACCATCGACCATCCGCGCCTCGCCCATGTCAACCAGATCGTAGTAGAGCGCGCGGGTGACCTTGGCCCACAGGTCGGCGCGAACATGCAGATAGGGCGTCAATCCGCCGTCCTCGGCGGCCTCGAATCTGAGACCGTGGCCCTTCTCGCAATCGACCCAATCATCGACATTGGTGCGGAACCTGAGCAACCGGCCGCGCGCGTCTTCGTCGGTCTGCATTTCCACGGCGAGGAACGGCGCGTCATCGACGCGGATGCCGACCTTCTCCACCGGTGTCACGAGAAAGTGCTTGCCGTCCTCGCGCTTCAGGATGGTGGAGAACAGCCGCACCAGCGCCGGACGGCCGATCGGCGTTCCCATGTAGAACCAGGTGCCGTCGGGCGCGATTCGCATGTCGAGATCGCCGCAGAATGGCGGATTCCAGAGGTGAACCGGCGGCAGGCCCTTGCGTCCGGCCGGCCCTGATGTCGCAGCTCGATTGGCGGCGGTGGTCAGCCCGTCGAGGCTCTTGCTTCCTAGGCCCGTAGTTTCACTGCTGGATTCGCTCTGCCCTTGCTTCGCCATTGTTTACCTTAAAGCTTCCGACCCTCAATCTGGCACATTTGGTGCACGTATCCTGAGATGTGGTCGGGGTGTCTTTCTCGCCACATCGTGATGCCGTTCATACCCTGAAATACCGATAAGGTGGGGATAGTTTAATTCAACGAATACATGGCTTTCGCGCAGGTTTAGCATGAGGGCCACGAGATGACGACAGATGACGACGCGGGAATCGCCGGGATCGTCGAGAAGGAGCGGACCGAATGGCTGGTGCAGACAGCGTCGAGAAACTGGAGGATGTGATCGTCCGCTCGGCCGAGCAGGTCGCGGGCCAGATCAAGGCCGCCAAGGAAGCGGTCTCCACCGTTATTTTCGGCCAGGACCAGGTGATAGAAAACACTCTAGTGACGATCCTGTCCGGCGGCCACGCGCTGTTGATCGGCGTGCCCGGCCTCGCCAAGACCAAGCTGGTCGAGACGCTCGGCGTTACGCTCGGGCTCGACGCCAAGCGCATCCAGTTCACACCCGATCTGATGCCGTCGGACATTCTCGGCGCCGAAGTGCTCGACGAGAGCTCGGCCGGCAAGCGCTCGTTCCGCTTCATCTCGGGTCCGGTGTTCGCGCAGCTCTTGATGGCCGACGAGATCAACCGCGCCAGCCCGCGCACCCAGTCGGCGCTGCTGCAAGCCATGCAGGAGCAGCACATCACCATTGCCGGCGCGCGGCATGACCTGCCGAAGCCGTTCCACGTGTTGGCGACGCAGAACCCGCTCGAGCAGGAAGGCACCTACCCGCTGCCCGAGGCGCAGCTCGACCGCTTCCTGATGGAAATCGACGTCGACTATCCCGATCGCGACGCCGAGCGGCGCATCCTGTTCGAAACCACCGGCGCCGAAGAGACGCTTGCCAAGGCGTCGATGGACGCCGAGACTCTGATCACTGCGCAACGGCTGGTGCGGCGCCTGCCGGTCGGCGATTCCGTGGTCGAGGCAATCCTGACGCTGGTGCGCGCCGCGCGTCCCGGCCCCGAGGGCGGCGAGGCCGGCAAGCTGATCGCATGGGGACCGGGTCCCCGCGCCAGCCAGTCGCTGATGCTCGCGGTCCGCGCCCGCGCGCTGCTCGACGGAAGGCTCGCGCCGTCGATCGACGACGTGCTCGATCTCGCCGAGCCCGTGCTCAAGCACCGCATGGCGCTGACCTTCTCGGCGCGCGCCGAGGGCCGCACCATTCCCGACGTGATCAAGCAATTGAAAACCCGGATCGGTTGATGGCGGCTGACAACAGGCACCAGAACGAGGAGCTCCTTGCGGTTCGACGTGCAGATGGCGAAAGCCGAACGCTCGCCGCATCGCTGCCGCGCCTGGTGCTTGAGGCTCGCCGCATCGCTGCCAATGTCATCCATGGCATGCATGGTCGCCGCCGTGCCGGCACCGGCGAGAGCTTCTGGCAATATCGCCGCTTCGTGTCGGGCGAACCGTCGCAGCGCGTCGACTGGCGCCGCTCGGGACGCGACGATCATCTCTATGTCCGCGAGCAGGAGTGGGAGGCCGCGCACACCGTGTGGATCTGGCCCGACCGCTCGCCGTCGATGGCCTTTGCCTCACGCGAGGCACGCGACTCCAAGCTCGAGCGTGGCCTGATCGTTGCCTTTGCGCTGGCCGAGCTGCTGGTGGCCGGCGGCGAGCGCGTCGGCGTTCCCGGCCTGATGAACCCGACCGGCAGCCGCGCCGTGATCGACAAGATGGCGCAGGCGATGCTGCATGACGAGGCGACGCGCGCCAGCCTGCCGCCGTCCTTCGTGCCGTCGTCGCTCGCCGAGATCGTGGTGCTGTCGGACTTCTGGTCGCCAATGGCCGAGATCACGACCATGCTGGCCGGGCTCGCCTCGTCGGGCGCGCACGGCACCATGATCCAGGTGGTCGATCCGGCCGAGGAGACCTTCCCCTATTCCGGCCGCGTCGAGTTCGTCGAACCGGAGGCCGGCAGCGTCATCACCGCCGGCCGCGCCGAAAGCTGGGCCACCGATTACGTCGCCCGCGTCGCGCTGCATCGCGACCAGATCCGCGCCGAGACCAACCGGCTCGACTGGCTGTTCTCGACCCACACCACCAGCCGCTCCGCGGCCGAGCTGCTGCTGTTCCTGCATGCCGGCATGATGGTGAGCAAGGGCGGCGGCCGCTCAACCGTCAAGGCGGGACGCAGCGCATGATCGCAGGCCTCCCGCTCTCCTTTGCCGAACCGCTGCTGCTGCTGGGGCTGGTCAGCCTGCCGGTGCTGTGGTGGCTGTTGCGCGTGATGCCGCCGCGGCCGCGGCGCATCGAATTCCCGCCGACGCGGTTGTTGTTCGACATTGCGCCCAAGGAAGAGACGCCGGCGCGCACGCCGTGGTGGCTGACGCTGCTGCGGCTCGCCGCCGCCGCGCTCGTCATCCTCGCCGCCGCCGGCCCGATCTGGAATCCGCAGACCGGCATTGCCGCCGGCAAATTCCCGCTGGTGATCCTGCTCGACGACGGCTGGAGCGCGGCCTCGAGCTGGGATGCGCGGGTCAAGGCCGCGGACGAATTGATCGCCGATGCCGACAGCGACCGCCGCGGCGTCGCGCTGGTGCCGCTGTCGGCGCCTACGCGTGACATCACGCTGATGCCGGCCGGCACCGCGCGCGTCGCGTTGCGCCAGCTCGCGCCAAAACCCTACTCGATCGATCGCGTTGAAACCCTGACCTCGCTTGGACGTTTCCTCAAATCGACCGGCGACTGCGACATCGCCTGGCTGTCCGACGGCGTCGACACCGGCCGCGGCAGCGAATTCACCGAAGGTCTCGGCAAGGTGATCGAGAGCCGCAATCTGACGATCTATTCGGGCGGCGCGCAGTCCGCGCAGGCGCTGGTCGCGGCCGAGAACGCCGCCGCCAAGATGACCGTGAAGGTGTTGCGCACCGAAAGCGGCCTCGCGGCCGGCACGGTGCGCGCGGTCGATGCCAAGGGCTCGCCGATCGGCGAGGCCCGCTACACGTTCGGCCCGCAGGAGCGCGAGACCGAAGCCGCCTTCGATCTTCCGGTCGAACTGCGCAACGACATCTCGCGGCTCGAAATCTCCGGCGAGCATTCGGCCGGCGCCGTGCAACTGCTCGACCGGCGCTGGCGCCGCCGCGCCATCGGCGTGGTCTCGGGTGCGAGCAACGACACCGCGCAGCCGCTGCTGGCGTCGACCTTCTATCTGTCCCGCGCGCTGTCGCCGTTCGCCGACGTCCGGCTCGGCGATCGCGGCGCGCCGCAGCAGGTGATCGGGCAATTCCTCGACCAGCGGCTGCCGATGATCGTGATGGCCGATGTCGGCACGCTGTCGCCGGAGATCCGCGACCGGCTCAACACCTGGATCGAGCAAGGCGGCGTCCTGGTGCGCTTTGCCGGCCCGCGCCTCGCCCAGGCCGACGACGACCTCGTTCCGGTCAAGCTGCGCCGCGGCGGCCGCACGCTCGGCGGCAGCCTGACCTGGGAGAAGCCGCAGCACATGGCCTCGTTCGCCGCCGACGGCCCGTTCGCAAGCCTCACCGTGCCGAAGGACATCACCGTCAGCCGCCAGGTACTGGCCGAGCCCGACGCCGTGCTCGCGACCAAGAGCTGGGCATCGCTCGAAGACGGCACCCCGCTCGTCACCGGCGAGCATCGCGGCAAGGGCGTGGTCAGCCTGTTCCATGTCGGCGCCGACATGCGCTGGTCGGACCTGCCGATGTCCGGCACCTTCGTCGAGATGCTGCGCCGGCTGATCGACATGTCCGGCTACACCTCGAAGCCCGGCCCCGGCGTCGCCAGCGATCCCAACGTGGAGACGGTCGCGCCACTGCGTACGCTCGACGGCTTCGGCGCGTTCGGCCCGCCGCCTGCGACCGCCAAGCCGATGTCGGCGGACTATCGCGACCACGGCACGGCGGACCATCCGCCCGGCTTCTACGGCACCGCCGAGAGCCCGATCGCGGTCAACACGCTTGCTTCCGCCGACCGCATCGCACCGCTCGACACGTCCGGCCTGCGCGCGAAGCATGCGAGCTACACCAACACCGAACCGCGTGACCTGCGCGGCATCATGCTGACGACGGCGCTGGCGCTGTTCCTGCTCGATGCCATCGTGGTGGCGATGCTCGGCGGCGGCCTCGCCGCGCTGATCCGGCGCCGCGCCGCGCCGGCCGTGCTCGCCTTCGCCTTCATCCTCCTGACGTTCGCGCCGTCATCGACACGCGCCGAGAGCAACGACGACTTCGCCATCAAGTCGGTATCGCAGACGCGGCTGGCCTATGTCGTCACCGGCAACGCCGACGTCGATTCCATCGTCAAGGCCGGGATGTCCGGACTGACGCTATTCCTCGGGCAGCGCACGGCGCTCGAAGCCGGCGATCCCGTCGGCATCGACCCCGCGCGCGACGAGTTGGCGTTCTTCCCGCTGATCTACTGGCCGATCGTGCCGGGCGCGCCGAAGCCGCCGCAGGACGCCATCAACAAGATCGACGCCTACATGAAACAGGGCGGCACCGTGATTTTCGACACGCGCGACGCCGTCGAGGCGCCGCCGGGCGACAATGGCGCCTCGCAGACGCCGGGCATGCAGACGCTGCGCGAACTGCTGTCCACCCTCGATGTGCCCGAGCTCGAGCCGGTGCCGCGCGAGCACGTGCTGACCAAGACGTTCTATCTGCTGCGCGACTTCCCCGGCCGCTTCAACTCCGGCCAGACCTGGGTCGAGACGCTGCCGCGCGAGGACGACGAGGAGGCCGCACAGCGCCCGGCCCGTGGTGGCGACGGCGTCTCGCCGATCATCATCACGTCGAACGACCTCGCCGGCGCCTGGGCGATCCGTCCCGACGGCCAACCGATGCTGCCGCTGACCCCGGGCGAGCCGCGGCAGCGCGAATTCGCGTTCCGCGCCGGCGTCAACATCGTGATGTACACGCTGACCGGCAACTACAAGGCCGACCAGGTGCACGCACCTGCTTTGATCGAGCGGCTGGGACAATGAGCATGATCCGGAAAAGTGGGAACCGGTTTTCCGAAGAGATCATGCTCCTAACGAATAGAAGCAAGCTATGAACTACGGTATCGCGTTCACACCGCTGGTTCCTTCGCTCGTGCTGTGGATCGGGCTCGGCGCGATCGTCGTCATCGCGGCACTGCTGTTGCTGTCCCGCGCGCGCGGCGCCGCAGTGCGCGTCGCCGCGCTGGCGCTGATCCTGCTGGCGCTGGCCAATCCGTCCTTCACCCGCGAGGACCGCGAGCCGTTGTCGTCGGTCGCCGCGGTCGTGGTCGACAAGAGCCCGAGCCAGAACTTTGGCACGCGCAACCAGGAGACCGACAAGGCGCGGCAGGCGCTGGTCGACAGCCTGAAGCAGATCAAGGGCCTCGAGGTCCGCGTCGTCGAGGCCGGCCAGGCCGATGGCGAAACCGACGGCACAAAGCTGTTCGGCGCGCTGACGTCGGCACTGTCGGACGTTCCGGTCGAACGCGTCGCCGGCGCGTTCATGATCACCGACGGCCGCGTACACGATATTCCCGCCAACGCCCAGGCGCTCGGCTTCCAGGCACCGCTGCATGCGTTGATTACCGGCCGCAAGGACGAGCGCGACCGCCGCATCGCGATCACGGCCGCGCCGCGCTTCGGCATCGTCGGCCAGACCCAGACCATCACCTACCGGCTCGACGACCAGGGCGTCACCGGCGAGCGCGCCAAGGTCACGATCCGCCGCGACGGCGAGGTCATCAACGAGCGCATGCTGAGCAGCGGCCAGACCTCCAGCGTCGACATCGACATCAAGCATGCCGGGCCCAACATCGTCGAGATCGAGGCCTCGCCACTCGAGAACGAGCTCACGCTGGTCAACAACCGCGCCGTGGTCGCGATCGACGGCGTCCGCGACAAGCTGCGCGTGCTGCTGGTCTCAGGCGAACCGCATGCCGGCGAGCGCACCTGGCGCAACCTGTTGAAGTCAGATCCCAGCGTCGATCTCGTGCACTTCACCATCCTGCGTCCGCCGGAGAAGCAGGACGGCACGCCGATCAACGAGCTGTCGCTGATCGCGTTTCCGACCCGCGAGCTGTTCCAGCAGAAGATCAACGAATTCCAGCTGATCATCTTCGATCGCTACGCCCGCCAGGGCGTGCTGCCGATCGCCTATTTCGACAACATCGCGCGCTATGTCCGCTCCGGCGGCGCTGTGCTGGTCTCCGCCGGTCCCGACTACGCCTCGACCACCAGCATCTGGCGCACGCCGCTGGATTCGGTGCTGCCGGCCGAGCCGGTCGGCGTCACCGAGAAGCCGTTCTACGCGCACCTCAGCGATGCCGGGAAACGCCATCCGGTGACGCGCGGGCTGGAAGGCTCGAATGCCGAGCCGCCGCATTGGAGCCGGTTCTTCCGCACCGTCGATACCCGCAACGCGATCAACCCGCCGGTCATGACCGGTGCCGACGGCAAGCCGCTGCTGCTGCTGTCGCGCTTCGGCGAGGGCCGCGTCGCGCTCTTGCTCTCCGACCACATCTGGCTGTGGGCGCGCGGCTATGAAGGCGGCGGCCCGCATCTCGATCTGTTGCGGCGGGTGTCGCACTGGCTGATGAAGCAGCCCGACCTCGACGAAGAGGCGCTGCGCATGCAGGTGCAGGGTAAGGACCTGATCGTGGTGCGGCAGACCATGGCCGACACCGTCGCGCCTGTTACCGTGACGTCGCCGAGCGGCACCACGCACGAACTGACGCTCGCCGCCGGCGATCCCGGCGAGTGGCGCGCGACGCTGCCCGCGAGCGAACTCGGCCTGTGGCAGGCCACCGACGGCACGCTGAAGGCGCTGATCAATGTCGGCCCGACCAATCCGAAGGAATTCTCGGAGGTCACCTCGACCACCGGCACGCTGAAGCCGCTGGCGCAGGCGACCGGCGGCGACGCACGGCGCATCGTCGACGGATCGAGCCTCGACATGCCGCGCATCGTGCCGATACGTGCCTCCTCGATCTTCCGCGGCGACGGCTGGCTCGGCGTCAAGATGCGCGACGCCAGCGTCGTGAAGGGCGTCGGCGTGCTGCCGATGTTCGCCGGCCTGGTCGGCCTGCTGCTGCTGCTCGGCGCATTCGCGGCAACCTGGCTGCGCGAGGGACGCTGAGCCTGGTGGCTCGGCGCTCCGTTGCTTCAAACACACACCGGCAACGGATCGACACAGTTCGCCCCAACTGTGGTTGACACCGCGATTGCCGTCCGATGTTATAATGTAACATCGGGCCGCTGGGGTGATGGCGCGCTCCCGATGGGGTGGGCGTTATCGCATGAAGTGGTTCCGGAGACACATCAAGACCGGCTCGCGGCTGGCGCTGTTCGCGCTCGCCGTCCAGTTCGTGCTGTCGTTCGGGCACTTCCATCCGATTCCATCGGCGCAAGCCGCGCCCGCGGTCCAGACCGGCCTGTCGCTGGTCGATCTCGCCTATATCGGGACCTCCGCCACCCCGGACCTCGCGGTCCAGGTGACCGGGACCGAGCCGCCCGCCAGGCACGACAACGACCGGCATCCGGCCGACAATTGCGCGATCTGCGCCGTCATCTCGCTCGCGAGCAGCATGCTGTTCACGGCGCCGCCGGTGCTCTTGCTGCCGGAAGCCGTCGAGCTCCTGTTCCGCACCGCCAATGCCGAATTCGTCCATCTGAAGTCGGCGCCTGCGGCGTTCCACTCCCGCGCACCTCCCCTGTCCTGACATCGACTGATTGCTGCACGCCCTGAGCGAACAGCCGCGCCACATTTGCGGCCTGCGCCAGCGGGGCAAATCGGAATCGATCCGTCATTTCGACGGGCTGGATCGGGACAATGACACTTCTGAAGAAACGAGCATTCCACATCGGGAGCGCGAGCTGGCTGTTGCTCGGCGCAATGAATAGCGGCGCGCTGGCCGACGACACGCCGACGCAACTCCCTGACGTCACCGTGACGGCACCAAGCCCGATCCAGCGGCACCGCACGGCGCCGACGCGCAACCCGACACATGTTGTCCGGGCTGCGCCGAGCCGCAACCGCGAACGCGCCGCAGCAGTGCAACCTGTGCCCGCGGCACCGGCGCCGGCACCGCAGCAAGGCGTGCTGCCCATCGTGACCGACCAGTTCGCGACCGTCACCGTGATACCGAACGAGGAGCTGCGGCGCTCCGGCGGCGCCACCCTCGGCGATCTCTTGTTCTCCAAACCCGGCATCACCGGTTCGAGCTTCGCGCCCGGCGCATCGAGCCGGCCGATCATCCGCGGCCTCGACGTCAACCGCGTCGGTATCGTCGAGAACGGTCTCGGCGGCGGCGGCGTGTCGGATCTCGGCGAGGATCATTTCGTGCCGATCGATCCGCTTTCGACCAACCAGATCGAGGTGGTGCGGGGACCGGCCGCGCTGCGTTACGGCTCGACCTCGATCGGCGGCGTCGTCAGCGCCAGCAACAATCGAATTCCCGATGCGATGCCGACCTGCGCGGCGGCGCCGTTCCAGACCTACGGTTTGCCGGTGAAGGCGCCGCTGGCCGACGCGGGTTCGCCGGGCTGCCTCAACGTCGAGACCCGCACGTCGGTGAGCTCAGTCAATCGCGGCGTCGAGGGCGGCATGCTGCTGGACGCCGGCGGCAACAATGTCGCCGTGCATGCCGACGTCTATGGCCGCACCACCAGCGACTACAGTATCCCGAGCTATCCATATCTGTTCGACCAGACCCGGCCGGTGGGCAGCCGCCAGCCGAACTCCGCGACGCAGTCGGACGGCGCGTCGGTCGGCGGCTCGTATTTCTTTCAGGGCGGCTATATCGGCGCGTCGATCACCCAGAACGATTCGCTCTACCACATCCCCGGCATCGACGGCGCCGATCACCAGACCCGGATCGACGCGCACCAGACCAAGATCGCCGTCAAGGGCGAGTACCGGCCCGATGCTGCTGCGATCGACGCGGTGCGGTTCTGGGTCGGCGCGACCGACTATCGCCACAACGAAATCGGTCTTGCCGATCCGCTTGATCTCTCAAGCGACGGCGTGCGGCAGACTTTTACCAACAAGGAGCAAGAAGCCCGGCTCGAAGTGCAAATGATGCCGTTCAACGCGCGCTTCGCGGCCGTGACGACGGCGTTCGGCCTGCAGGCTGGCCATCAGGAATTGACGGCCCCAAGTCCGGACGATCCAGGCAGCCCGCTCAACGGATTGTGGGACCCTAACAACAACAACAGGGTCGCCGGTTACGTCTTCAACGAGCTGAAATTCAGCGAGACCACCAAGGCGCAGATCGCCGGACGCATCGAACACATCAACCTCTCCGGGACAACGCCGGCATTCATACCTGACGTGTTCGACGTCAACATCGACCCTGCCAGTATTGGTCCCGCCACGCCGCGCAATCTGCACTTCACGCCGAAAAGTGCGAGCATTGGCCTGATCCAGAACCTGCCGTGGGATCTGGTCGCGAGCATTACCGGTCAATACGTCGAACGCGCGCCGAAACCGGCAGAGCTGTTTTCGCGCGGCGCGCATGATGCGACCGCCACCTTCGACATCGGCAATCCCAATCTCGGCATCGAGACGGCAAAATCGATCGAGGTGGGATTACGGCGGGCGACGGGGCCGTTGCGATTCGAACTCACCGGCTACTACACGAAGTTCAACGGCTTTATCTACCGCCAATTGACTGGCAACACGTGCGACAGTGCGGCTTGTGTGGACATAGCCAATCCGGACCAGCTTGAGCTGAACCAGGCGAGATACGCACAGCGCGATGCCATCTTCCGCGGCGCCGAGTTCCAGAGCCAGCTCGACATCGGCCCGCTCAACGGCGGCATCTGGGGCATCGAGGACCAGTTCGACGTGGTACGCGCCACCTTCACCGACGGCACCAACGTGCCGCGGATTCCACCGGTGCGGCTTGGCGGCGGCGTGTACTGGCGCGACAGCAACTGGTTCACCCGCATCAATCTGGTGCACGCCTTTGCGCAGAACGACATTGCGGTGATCGGCGAGACCCCGACCGCGGGCTACAATCTCTTGAACGCAGAGATCACCTACAACACCAAGCTCACGCAATCATGGATCGGTGCGCGCGAGATGACGCTTGGCCTGGTCGGCAACAATCTGCTCAACCAGAACATCCGCAACTCGGTCTCCTACACCAAGGACGAGGTGCTGATGCCCGGCATCGGTGTGCGGGCCTTCGCCAATCTCAAGTTCTGAGACAAGCGTATCCCTCTGCCGCTTGCGGCAGAGGGATTTGTTCGTCGCGTAGCCCGGATGAAGCGCAGCGCAAGCCGGGACCAATGTACCGGGGGACTCAGCTTCCGGATTTCCCGTCGCTTAGTCCGGCCGACAAACTGTTGAACCATCTCTCGCGAAAGCGTTCCTGTTGTTCCACGGTTGATGGAATAACGGTTTCATCGGCTTCGAAGATATTGACAATGTCCCGCCGCAGGGCTTGGGCGCCCAACGTCATCTTGTACGCGCCGACCGCTGGACCCATGTCTCTCTGCATCCCGGATGGGTAAACGTTTTCGCTGGCGCCAAAGCAACAGAGCAACGCGCCACTCTTTTCCAAATCCAGCCGAAGCTGCCTCAACGCTTCAAAGAAGTCTCGTTTGGACTCGACAGTCATTACGTCAGCGCCCAGCTCTAACGAGATTCGATAAATCTCCCTGCCAGCCTCAATGACCTCGTCGGCAACAACATTTGCCGGAAGCCGCGATCCATCGGCGAGAACGACAGTGATCTCTCCGGAAAAATATCGCTCTTGTTGCATCAGCAGTTTGCAAAAACTCGATTTGAATTGAAAGCACAACTGAACGATCGTCCCAGGCCAGGGACGATCGTTTGCCGGACGAAAAGCTTCAGTCTGCGCCGCTCAGTGGCCGACGACGACTTCGCTGATCTGAATCACCGGTTGCAGATCGGTGTAATTCGGAATGTCGCCCATGATCTCCTGAGCGTGCTTCCCCATGCCGGCCGCGAAGGCCTCAACCGAGTCGCAGAAGATGTGGCACATCCCGACATAGGTTGCGGGCGTCCCCGGTGCGCCGCCGGCGAGGCCCTTGTCGACGGTGTAATATTTGCAGGCGTCGCCCAGCCGCGCCTTCACCAGCGGCATGTGCTTGTCGCGATAGTAATCGTGATCAAAGCGTGCGCCTGGATTGTTCGGATACATCACACTGACCTTGATCATGGCGCGCACTCTCCCTGTTGATATGACATGCGCCGGTCTTGTCCCGGCGCTTGGCTCAACTGTGCTTCAGTTTCCGAAGGTGTGCAACCGTTCCGGCGTTGCTCGCGGGAATGTCAGATCGCCTTGCTCCAATCCGGCTGGATCGGCCCCGACACGCCCTCGAACGCGCCATCGACCAGTTCCATGACAAGCACGCGACTGTAGTCGACCGGTCCGGGCATCGTCATCCGACCCTTCGGGACCGGCTTGAAGCCGACGCGTGCATAGTACGGTTCGTCGCCGACCAGCACGATGAGCCGGTGGCCCTTGGCGCGAGCGTCGTTGATCGCACGCTCGAGCAGCGCGCGGCCGACGCCGCGGCTGCGGAATGGCGGCTCGACGGTCAACGGCCCGAGCATCAGGGCCGGCGTATCGCCGATACAGATCGGCAGCTGGCGCACCGAGCCGACCAGCAGCGTGCCGATCCGTGCCGTGAAGGAGACGTCGAGCAGATGATCGACATGCTCGCGCAGCCGGTAGGCGCTGAGCACGAAGCGGCCGGGCCCGAAGGTGCGCTCGTGCAGGCGCTCGATCGCCTGGGCGTCTTTCGGGGTCTCGGGCAGGATGGTCAGGGACAGTTCAGTCATTGTGGAGCGCGGGATACCATCTGGCGCGGGCGCGGTCCATCACCGCCATGTGGCCGTCGCCGGCTTGCCGTCGAGCACCTCCGCGATGCGCAGCCGCGTCCCGGGGGTGGCCTCCTCGGGCAGATCAGCCGGGTCGAAGAAGCCGCAGGCGACGATCTCGCGATTCGGTTCCGGCAGCCGGTCCTGCCGGTAGTTTCTGACGACATAGACCGCAACATGATCGCGCGGCGAGACGTGGCTGTTGTGGAAGATGCCGTGCAGCACCGGCTCGCCGGCGAGCTCGATCCGGCCCTCCTCCTCCAGCTCGCGCCGCAGCGCCTCGAGAAAGCTCTCGCCGACCTCGACCCCGCCGCCCGGCAGATACCAGCCATGGACGTAGCTGTGCTTGACCAGGAACACCTTGTTGTCGGCGTCGAGCACGACGGCACGGACGCCGAGCGTCATGCTGCGGGCCAACCGCCAGTAGAAATGAAACACCCACCTGATCTGCGGCTCGTAGCGCTTGCGTAAATCCTCAAGGATCGTCACTGAACCCTCGACATCATGGTGTTTGATCCTTGCATTGATCCTTGCTTTGATCCTTGCTTTGATCCTTGCGCCCCCGCGCAGCTCTTGCCAATACAGGGCAGGACGTTCGGGATAGCACGACATGACCGGTTGCCGGCCAGTTTTCACGGGCAATCCTTAGGGGAATCGCATGATGGCGGCATTCCGCCTCGCGCATTTGTCGGATCCGCATCTGCCGCCGCTGCCGGCGGCTCGGCTGCGCGATCTCGCCGGCAAGCGCGCCTTCGGCTATTTGAACTGGACGCGCAACCGTCACAAATATCATCGCCGCGACGTGCTCGACGCGCTGGTATTGGACATGCAGGCGCAGCAGCCCGACCATGTCGCCGTGACCGGCGATCTCGTCAATCTGGCGCTGGATGCCGAGTTCAATCCGGCGCGGCAATGGCTGGAGGGCGTCGGCGATCCTTCCGGTGTGACCGTGGTCCCCGGCAATCATGATGCCTATGTGCGCGCGACGCGGCATCGCTTCGTTGGTCACTTCGGCGACTATCTGCGCGGCGACGCCGATGGTGCAGCGACGCATTTTCCGTTCGTGCGCCGCCGCGGGCCGGTGGCGCTGATCGGCGTCTCCTCGGCGGTGCCGACGCCACCGCTGATGGCAACCGGCTGGCTCGGCCACGCCCAGCTCGGCGCGCTGGAGACGATCCTTGCGCAGCTGTCGCGCGAGGACGCCTTCCGCGTGCTGCTGGTGCATCACCCGCTGCACTCCGACGGACGCGCCAAGCGGCTGACCGATTCGCATCAGCTGCTGGCGCTGCTCAAGCGGCACGGCGTCGAGCTGGTGCTGCATGGCCACGACCACATCCACTCGACGATGTGGTTCGACGGCCCCGAGCGCAAGATCCCCGCGATCGGCGTGCCGTCGGCATCGGCGCTGGCACGCAAGCACTATCCGGCGGCCGCCTACAATCTGTTCTCGATCGAGCGCGACGGCAACGCCTGGCGCTGCGAGCAGACCGTGCGCGGCTTCGGCAAGCACGATGGCATTCGCGAGTTGAAGCAAAGGCGGCTGTCCTAATCCCCACCCCCGCCGCCGCCACAACCACCGCCGCAGCCGCCTCCGCTGTCGCCACCACCTCCACCATCGCCGCCGCCATGGCCGCCAGCGTCGCCACCATCCGCGCCGCCACTGCCATCGCTGCCGGCATCGCCGAAGCCCGCCGACGATCCGTCGATCGACGAGTCGGAGAAATCGCCGCCGCAATAGGGGCTATCACCGGCAATGCCGCTGCGGCGCAGCGCCTCGCAATCGGTGTGATAGACGAAGCCGTTGGCGATGTTCAGCTTGGCGTCGAGCGCGAACAGCAGCGGCAGCCGCGTCGGCCTGACCGGATCGATGTTCTCGTATTTGCAGCAGTACCACCATACCCGCCGCAGCCCCTCGTTGCTCCGGCGCCGCTCCTTCACCAGCACGACGGCCGGCGTGTGATGCAGGAAGCCGCCGAAGGCGCGGCGGCAGAACGCATCATATTCGCGGGTGTAGAGAATGAATTCGTGCCAGAGGTCGTCGGCGGCCTGCGACGGCATCGAGACGTAGCGCTTGCCGCTCATCAGATAGGCGAGGAAAAACTGCCGCAGGCCGCGCGAAACCAGCGCGCTGTCCTTGCGCATGAAACCCGGGTGACGCTTCTCGAGCCGCGCCAGCAGACCCGCCGGCCATTTGAAGGTGCGGATATATTCGGCGCGCCGCAACCTCTGCCATTTGCCAAACAGCACGGCGCTGCCGACCACCGCGGCCGCCGCCAGCACGCCGAAAAATGCCGAGGCGGGTGTCACAACCACGATGCCCCCGCCCCTTAGCTGCTAGAAATTCTGCCAGCTCGCAAACAGCGCGTAGCCGAACAGCGCGAGCGCGCCCATGATGAAGCCGAGCACGAACATGCCGAACCCGCCGCGGCGCTTCGGCGCCACCACCGGCACGGGCGGCGGCGCCGCCGGCTCGGCAGCCGGAAGCGGCGTTGCCACCATCGCATGCTCGCGCTCGATCATGCGGCGCGCCACATAATCGGTGACGGCGTCGACGATCGCGGGCACGTCATGCGATTCGGCGAGCACGATGCGGCCGAAGCGGGTGTCCTGCACGAAGCGGTAGATGCGCTTGTCGCGTCCCATCAGCACATGAGCGACGACGTCGATCCACAGCCGCGGCGTCTCGCCCTGGCTGATGCCGCGGTCGAACAGATCGACCTTCTCCGGCACCTGCGCGAACAAGGGATCGAGCGCGTCGTTGAGGATCTCGAGCCGTGCCACCTCGGCGTCGCGCAACTCGACGACGACGCCGGTGCGATCGGCCGCCTCGATCCGCGCCCGCCGCAGCGCCTCTCGCAGCGTCGGCCGCATCTCGCGCGCCTCGCTGCCGGTGTTGTGCGGATCGGACATGCCTTGCGGCCTCGTAGCGACGGGTTGCCTTGTCCATTAACCTATCAGCAACCATGCCGTCCGCAAAGCACGTTGGTTCCCAAGCACTTAGGTGGCCACTTATCCCCAGATCAAAGACCCCGGCAGTGTTCCGAAAGCGGACAGCCCCACCCGGATGAACCGGATGGGGCTGCCGTCCTTGGACGTTTCTTAGCTCGTTGATAAGGGAAGCCGTCAGGCCGAAACCCGCGACGGCTCCTCGACGATGGAGAAGCGCACGCCGGCCTTGTGGCGGTTCTCTTCCGAGACCACGCGCCACGCATCCTCGGCTTCCTTGCGGGTCTTGAACGGACCCTGCACCTGGGCGGAGCCTTCGACGAGCTTGTGGAAGTTCATCGAGCCGAACTCGCCGCCGATCACCCAGAAATTGCTGCCCTTGCTCATCGTCAGTCTCCTCTAAAAAATCGGCCTGCCTTTGCCGAGCCGCTGGAACCTTGATCGCCGCAACCTGCCGCCTGAGAGATCGATCGTGGGCAGGCCAGTGTGCTGCCCGCTCTCCCTCCAATCGACATTCTTGACAGCGTGCTGCGAACCGCCTGCCAAGAGCTAAACGCGAAAGCGGGAAGCTCGTATAGGTGCCTTGTTTTTTATTGGTGATGTCATGTAACATCTGAACTTGTAATAAATGTCAATTTGTAAATTTTGTCACATAATAGGTCAGGAAGGCTGTCATGCCTGGCGAATCCGGAAAAAAACTGTTCGTCGGCCCGCGGTTCCGGCGGATCCGCCAGCAACTGGGACTGTCGCAAACCCAGATCGCCGAGGGGCTCGGCATCTCGCCCTCCTACATCAATCTGATCGAGCGCAACCAGCGCCCGGTGACAGCGCAGATCCTGCTGCGGCTGGCCGAGACCTACGATCTCGATCTGCGCGACCTCGCCACCGCCGACGAGGACCGCTTCTTCGCGGAGCTCAACGAGATCTTCTCCGATCCCTTGTTCCGCCAGATCGACCTGCCGAAGCAGGAGCTGCGCGACCTCGCCGAGCTCTGCCCCGGCGTGACCCATGCGCTGCAGCGGCTCTACGCCGCCTATACCGAGGCGCGCCGCGGCGAGACGCTGGTGGCGGCGCAGATGGCCGATCGCGAGGGCTCGCAGTTCGACGCCAACCCGATCGAGCGGGTGCGCGACCTGATCGAGGCCAACCGCAACTATTTTCCGGAGCTCGAGACCGCGGCGGAAAATCTGCGCGACGAGCTCAACGTGCCGACCGAAGGCCTGTTCACCGCGCTCAGCGCACGCTTGCGCGAAAAGCATTCGACCGTCACCCGCGTGATGCCGGTCGACGTGATGCGCGAGACGCTGCGCCGCTTCGACCGGCATCGCCGGCAGCTCCTGATCTCCGAGCTGGTCGACAGTGCCGGGCGCAGCTTCCAGCTCGCGCTGCAGATCGGCTTTGTCGAGTGCGGCACAGCGATCGACGCGATCGTCAGCCGCGCCGGCCCGCTCGACGACACCGCGCGCAGGCTTTACCGCATCACACTCGCCAATTACTTCGCGGCGGCCGCGATGATGCCCTATCAGGCGTTTCATTCCGCCGCCGAAGCCCTGAGCTACGACGTCCACGTGCTGGCGCAGCGCTTCAACGCCGGCTTCGAGCAGGTCTGCCACCGCCTCACCACCTTGCAGCGGCCGAATGCGCGCGGCGTGCCGTTCTTCCTGCTGCGCGTCGACAATGCCGGCAACGTGTCGAAGCGGTTTTCCTCCGGCACCTTCCCGTTCTCGAAATTCGGCGGCACCTGCCCGCTCTGGAACGTGCATTCGACCTTCGACATGCCGGACCGCCTGCTCAGCCAGGTGATCGAGCTGCCCGACGGCACGCGCTATTTCTCGATCGCGCAGACGGTGCGCCGGCCGGTGGCGCCCTATCCGCAGCCGCAGCCGCGCTTCGCGATCGGGCTCGGCTGCGAAATCCGTCATGCGGCCAAGCTCGTCTATGCGACCGGCATGGATCTGGAGAAGGTCGAGGGCACCCCGATCGGCGTCAACTGCCGGCTCTGCGAGCGCGAGAATTGCAGCCAGCGCGCCGAGCCGCCGATCACGCGCACCTTGATCCTCGACGAGACGACGCGGCGGGTGTCGTCGTTCGCATTCTCGAATGCGCGGGAACTGTGAGCTCAATCCACTGCCGCAAAGGCCTTGCACCAGCCGTCCTTGCTGATGGCGCCCTCGACCACCTTGCAGCCGTCGGGTTCGACGAACAGCGTGCACGCGCCGCAGGAGTAGATGCCGTTCGGCGTGTCCTGATACTCGGCTTGGGGTTTGGTCATCTTGTCGGACGCAGAGGCGGGCCGCAGGAAGAACACTGCGGGAAGTCCTGCGGTGGCGGCGCCGATGAAGGTACGCCGGGAACGGCGGCCTTGGTTGGTCATTGGAGTTGTTTCTCCATTTGTTGCCTATCGTCATAGTAGCCGTCATTGCGAGCGACGCGAAGCAATCCATTTCGCCGCCTGCACAACAATGGATTGTTTTCGCCATCGCCACCGCTGTCATCACCCGCGCATGCGGGTGATGACAGTATTCCAGAGACGCCAGTGCATGAGCCGAGAGGCCGCGGCGTACTGGATCGCCCGGTCGAGCCGGGCGATGACAGATGTGGTGGGGACGCGGCTTCGCATTCTCGCGACATGAATTGTCCGAGCTTTGCTCTTCGTTTCGCCCCCTCTCTCGCAGAGGGCGCAGGGAAAGCCGGGTGCCGATCGCACCCATGGGCCCCGAGCAATGGGTAGAAAGCTCGGGGGTAGGACCACAGGTGTAACCGGAAACTCCGGCTTTCCCTGCGCGATGGGTTACGGCTTACTTCGCGCTCTCCCCGGCGAGACTGGGCTTGTTTGTCACCGCCTTCGCAAGACGCAATTGCGTCTTACAAGGGGACACCGGCCGCTAGGGCGTCAGGACCACG
>NZ_AUGA01000047.1:0-66849 GCF_000426785.1 Bradyrhizobium sp. th-b2 | reverse complement strand
GAGAACATCCGCTCTGACCACAATCTGATCGGGCTGCCGATCATCGCGCTGTCGGCGATGGTGTCGCCGGCGGCGATCGAGCGCGGCCGGCAGGCCGGCTTCCACGACTATGTCGCCAAGTTTGACCGTCCCGGACTGATCGCGGCGCTGAAAGAGCAGACCGCCGAACTGCGCCGGGCGGCCTAGAGCATGATCCGGAAAAGTGGGAACCGGTTTTCCGATCAGATCATGCTCAAACGAAGGACTCGAAGGAAACAGCATCGATGACCAGCAAGACCGAGACCAGTGAAGGCGCGATGGCCGAATACGTCACCGCTGTGATCGGCGGG
This sequence comes from Bradyrhizobium sp. th-b2, assembly GCF_000426785.1. Taxonomy (NCBI): domain Bacteria; kingdom Pseudomonadati; phylum Pseudomonadota; class Alphaproteobacteria; order Hyphomicrobiales; family Nitrobacteraceae; genus Bradyrhizobium; species Bradyrhizobium sp. th-b2. Next base: position 66,520 of record NZ_AUGA01000047.1, on the reverse strand, counting down.
CAGCTGTTTGGCTTACCGATCTCGCGGGTGCAGGACGTGTTCATGCCGGAGCGGCTGACGCGGGTGCCGCTGTCGTCGACCGAGATCGCCGGCGTGCTCAATCTGCGCGGCCGCATCGTCACCGTGGTCGACATGCGCGCCCGGCTCGGGCTGCCGAAGGCCGCTGACGGCCAGCCGCCGATGGCGGTCGGCGTCGACCAGCGCGGCGAATCCTATGGCCTCCTGATCGACCAGATCGGCGAAGTGCTGCGGCTGCCCGACGACAGCCGCCAGGACAACCCGGTCAACCTCGATCCCCGCATGGCCAAGCTCGCCGGCGGCGTCTACCGCCTCGACGGCCAGCTCATGGTCGTCCTCGATATCGATCGCGTGCTCGAACTGGTGCCCAACGCCAAAGCGGCGTGAACAGGGCCGCCAGAACTGAAGAACTGAAACATCCCACCGGGGATGAGGAAGTAGAGGTCGCAAATGAGAACCTGTCTTGTTGTCGATGACTCAAGCGTCATTCGCAAGGTCGCCCGCCGCATCCTGGAAGGGCTCGACTTCCAGATCATCGAGGCCGAGGACGGCGCCAAGGCGCTCGAAGCCTGCAAGCGGGCGATGCCGGAAGCGGTGCTGCTCGACTGGAACATGCCTGTCATGGACGGTTACGAGTTTCTCGGCAATCTCCGCCGCATGCCCGGCGGCGATCAGCCCAAGGTCGTGTTCTGCACCACCGAGAATGACGTCGCGCATATCGCACGCGCGCTGCATGCCGGTGCCAACGAATACATCATGAAGCCGTTCGACCGGGACATCGTCACCGCGAAGTTCCAGGAAGTCGGTCTGATTTAAGTCGATCGTTCGATCCGGCGGCAGAAGCCTTCGGCTCAACGGTTTGTTGTGCGTCGTGTTGCGTCGCTGGTGAAGTCATGAGTATTGCGTTGACAAGTGCTGCGGTCCCGACGTCGACCCGTACCGACAAGGTGCGGGTGATGGTGGTCGACGATTCCGTGGTGATCCGCGGGATGATCTCGCGCTGGATCGGTGCCGAGCCCGACATGGAGGTCGTGGCATCGCTGCGCACCGGCCTTGATGCCGTCAACCAGCTCGAGCGCATCAACCCCGACGTTGCGGTGCTCGATATCGAGATGCCTGAGCTCGACGGCATCTCGGCGCTGCCGCAGCTCCTGGCGAAGAAGCGCGACCTCGTCATCATCATGGCCTCGACGTTGACCCGCCGCAATGCGGAGATCAGCCTGAAGGCGTTGTCGCTCGGCGCGTCCGACTACATTCCGAAGCCGGAAAGCACGCGCGAGGCGACCGCCGCGGAGACCTTCCGTCACGATCTGATCCAGAAGATCCGTCATCTAGGCGCCAAGGCGCGGCGCGGCACCGCGCACACGACGGCGAGCCCGCCGCTTGCGCCCGGACATGACAGACTGCGCACGGCGGCTCCAGGAGCGCCCGCTGCCCCCGCCGCGGCGGCGCCGATTGTGCGCCGCGCGTTCGGCCTGCTGCCGCCGAAGGTGCTGCTGATCGGCTCCTCCACCGGCGGCCCGCAGGCGCTGATGCTGCTGGTCGGCGAGATCGGACCGGTGATCGATCGCTTCCCGGTGCTGATCACCCAGCACATGCCGCCGACCTTCACCACCATTCTCGCCGAGCATCTGGCGCGCGCCAGCAAGCGTCCGGCACATGAGGCAATCGACGGCGAGAGCATCAAGCCGGGTCAGATCTATCTGGCGCCGGGCGGACGCCACATGCGCATCGCCCGCCACGGCATCGATGCCACCATCGCGCTCGACGACGGACCGCCGGTCAATTTCTGCAAGCCCGCGGTGGACCCGATGTTCACCTCCGCGATCGATGTCTGGCAGGGCAGCATCATGTCGGTGATCCTGACCGGCATGGGCTCCGACGGCATGCGCGGCGGCAAGGATATCGTCGCCGCCGGCGGCAGCGTGATCGCCCAGGACGAAGCGACCAGCGTGGTGTGGGGCATGCCCGGTGCCGCGGTCCATGCCGGAATCTGCGCCGCCGTGCTGCCGCTCAATCAGATCGCACCGAAACTTGTTCGCGTGTTTTCGGGAGACCGTGCGTGACGCCGCTGGACTACGAGTATCTGCGTAAGCTGCTGAAGGAACGTTCCGGCCTCGATCTGTCGCCCGACAAGCAATATCTCGTCGAGAGCCGCCTGCTGCCGCTGGCGCGCCGGTCGAACCTCGCCGGCATTCCCGAGCTGGTGCAACGGATGAAGGGCGACGCCGAGCCGCTGACATCGGAAGTGGTCGAGGCGATGACCACCAACGAGACCTTCTTCTTTCGCGACAAGATCCCGTTCGACCATCTGAAGGACGCGGTGCTGCCCGCGCTGGCGCAGGCACGCGCCTCCCGCCGCAGCCTGCGGATCTGGTGCGCGGCATCGTCGACCGGGCAGGAGCCCTATTCGATCGCGATGCTGCTGAAGGAAATGACCGCGCTGTTCACCGGCTGGCGCATCGAGATCGTCGCCACCGACCTGTCGCAGGCGGTGCTGGAAAAGTCCAAGGCCGGCCTGTTCAGCCAGTTCGAGGTGCAGCGCGGCCTGCCGATCCAGCTGCTGGTGAAGTATTTTGTGCAGAAGGGCGAGCTGTGGCAGCTCAACGCCGATATCCGCGGCATGGTGCAGCACCGTCAGCTCAATCTGCTGCAGGACCTGTCGCATCTCGGTAGCTTCGATGTGATCTTCTGCCGCAACGTGCTGATCTATTTCGATCAGCAGACCAAGGCCGGCATCTTCGGCAAGATCGCCAGGATGCTCGAGCCCGACGGCGTGCTGGCGCTCGGCGCGGCGGAGTCCGTGGTCGGCATCACCACGTTGTTCAGGCCCTATCCCGAGCGGCGCGGGCTGTATCAGCCGAGCGTTGCTCCGGTTGCGCGTGCCGGCGCCGCGGTTCATGTGCTGAAGGCGGTGGCGTCGGCTGCGCGTTGAGCGCGTCATTCTCCGCGTGATCGAACCTCCTGTCCGTCATCCTGAGGAGCCGCGAAGCGGCGTCTCGAAGGATCGACGGCCCGGGCGGTGGCCGCACGTTCTTCGAACTTGCGTCTTAGGATGATGGCAGACAGCCGGGCCGTTCATCCTTCGAGACGCGCGCAAGAGCGCGCTCCTCAGGATGACGGAGGCAGAGCAGCGCTTAGAAGTCGCTACAAGATCGCGTGCGGCAGAAACCGGGAGGTGTTGCCGGTGATCGGGTTCTCGTCCTCGCGGATCGACAGCCCGCACGGCGTGTGGTCGACCAGCCAGCTGCCGAGCACAGGGTACTGCCCGGAAAAATTCGGCAACGGCGCCAGCGCCTGGCGGATGAAGCCTTCGGCGCCGTAGGGGCCTTCCTCTGCGACCAGCGTAAGGCCGGCGCTGACCAGTTCGACGTTGGCGCCCTCGCGCGAATAGATCGGCTTGCGTACGTAGGAGGTGCCGAGCTGAGCTGCCTGCGGGTCGTCCTCGAAATAGGCCGGCAGCAGATTGGGGTGGTTCGGGAACATCTCCCACAGCAGCGGCAGGATGCCCTTGTTGGACAGGATCGCCTTCCAGGGCGGCTCGATCCACTGCGTCGGCGCGGCCGCGAGATTCTTGCCGAACGCGTCGTGAAACATCCACTCCCACGGGTAGAGCTTGAACGCCAGCCTGATCGGGCATTCGTCGAGGTCGACGAACTGGCCGTCGTTGCGCAGCCCGATCTGCTCGATGTCGAGCAGCGTGGTCTTCAGCCCGGCTTGCGCTGCGGTGTCCTCGAGATAGGCGAGCGTGCCGGCGTCCTCGGCATTTCCGGTCAGGCCGGTGAGGTGCAGCGGGTGGGTCGCGCCGATCGTCTTCCAGGCCCCGATCAGCGCCTCGTGGATCGAGTTGAACTGGTCGGCGCGCTTCGGGATGATGTTGCGCGCGATCGCCTGTTCGAGCCAGGTCCATTGAAACACCGCCGCCTCGAAGATCGAGGTCGGCGTGTCGGCGTTGTATTCGAGCAGCTTTGCCGGGCCGCTGCCGCTGAATTTGAGATCGAGCCGGCCGTACAGGCTCGGGTTCTTGCGGCGCCAGCTCACAGCGATCAGATCCCAGTACGCCTCCGGAATCTTCAGCCGGCGCAGATAGCGCTCGTCCTTGACCGCACGGCCGGCGAGCTCGAGGCACATTGCCTCGATCTCGCCGGTCGGCGCTTCGATGTCGCGCTCGATCTCGTCCAGCGTGAAGGCGTAATAGGCACGCTCGTCCCAGTAACGTTCGCCGTCAATGCTGTGGAAGGTGAAGCCGGCGTTCTCGGCGGTCGTTTGCCAATCGTCGCGCTCGGGGCATGCGATGCGTTGCATGAGGGTGGCCCGTGATCTTCAGACGACGCGTGTCAGCCTGGTGTCAGGTTTGCTTGAGCATGATCTCCGCGCAAACGCTTCGCGTTTGTCGCGCCGAAAACCGGTGTCCACTTTTCCGGATCATGCTCTAGCTTCCGCCATGCGAGGGATCGCCGTCGCCATAGCGGGCGATGGTGCGCGGAGCGCCGCCGAAGCCCCCGGAGGGCGACACTTGCTCGGGCTGCTTTTTCTTCGGTCGGTGCCCTGCATGGTGGTGACTGCGAGCCTGACCTGGCGTCAGGCCGATCGACGCCGCGCCGATCGCAATACTTCCCATCAATTTCAGCCATACGCGGCGCGAGCGTTTCATCGACGCAATCCCTGTCATCTGCGGAGCCGCGCCGAGTGTCCACCAGCCGGGATGGCCGGGCAAGCGAAAGCGCGATGACGCGCCGATGACACCACAAAATGCTCATCCGCCGCCGCCGAAGCCGAACGCATGCGCGAACGAGCCGAAGCCGCCGCGGCTGACCGAGGAGCTCGACGACGAACTCGACGAGGATGACGAGCCGCCCGACGAGGAGCTGCTGCTGTAGAAGCTGCTGCGTGAGGAGCCGCCGCTGCTGCCGCCCGAACCGGACGACGAACTGCGCGCCGTGCAATCGACGCCGGGTTGCGGGGGCACTGGCGCAGTGGTGCCCGGAGCGGTGACGCCCGGTGGCGGCGGCTGCACGGGCTGGCAATTAGGCCGCGGCATCAGCGCGTAGGCGCTGCCGCCGACCGCGAGCGTGCCCATGATCAGCAGCGCGACATGGTTGGAGCGCTTGGAGGGTGGCTCCGGCCGCGGCTGCACCTCCGGCACGACCAGCCGCCGCTTGCCGAAATCCGGGTTCGGTTTGCGCGCCATGGTTAGCTCATTGGCTCAGTAGATCATGCAGGCCGCGTTCAGCGCGCCTGCGGCCAGCGAGGACAGCCCGAGCCAGATCGCCGGCGCGAGCTCGCCTGCGGCGATCCGCGCCGACAGGCTCGGCACCGGGATCTTCACGATGTAATAGACGATGATCTGCACGATCAGCGCGATCATGCTCCAGATCAGGCAGTCGATCACGTTGGCGGAGTGGGCGATGGCGCTGACCACCGGCAGCACGAAGCCGAGCAGGCTCAAGCCGAGCGCAATCGCCGCCGCCGGATCATTGTCGCGGATCAGCTGGAATTCGTCGTGCGGTGTGACGCGCGTGTAGACGAAGAGGTAGGCGACCACGGCGATCAGCGCCGTGCAAAAATAGACCAGGAACGCCGGCAGGCCGGCGAGGGATTGCAGGATCATGTGATGCGCCCGAACTGCCGCTTGTCGGTCGTCGTATAGCCCATTGGTCGCAGTTCGCGAAGCTTCGGTTCGAAATCCCGGCAGCTAGGGACATCAGGGGCCCACATGCCGGGGCCGCCTGTGAGCCGCTTCACACGGAAATCAGCAATCGTCCTCTATATGGAATGCAACCTTTGGTGATTGGCGCGCGGTCACCTCGGTGATGGCGCCGGCCACATGCGTGCCGATCCGCAATCGGCAGACCGTGTCTGAGCCCTGCGATGCTGGAGGAGGATGACGATGAGACGATTGGTCAACGCCGTGCTCGGTTGCGGCTTGTGTCTGCTTCCTGTTGGTCCAGCCGTGGCGCAAACGACGCCGAACCCGGCGATGAATGAGCCGGACCAACTGGCCTGGCAGTTCTTCATTCAGGTCAATACGAGCGCCGGCGGCAGCAATGCTCTGTTCGAGACTTGGGCCAGCGACTCCGATACGTTCAAGGCCAATCCGCAATTCCCGAGGGCGCCAGCGCCGCTCGCGCTGCACCAGCCCGCGGTGCCGAGGCTGGGCCGTCTGGCGCTGCAGCAGTCGGGTAAGCTGTTGCCGGCGATTCCGCCCGGCGCGGGCTTCCTCGAGGAAACCCGCCGCAACAAGGAGTCGTTCGACTTCATCGTCCAGAACAACCTGTACAAGGTGTCCGGTCTTCGCACGGCGTTTGGCAAGACCCTGTCATTCCCGGTTGCCGCGATGGAGGTGAAGGCGAACTGGATGCTGGTGACGGATATTCCGGAATTCAGCGGTGGCAGGGTCTCGCTCGCCGACGTGCCCAAGCTCTACCACGTCAACACCGGCTCCGACGGCCAGCAATACGCCTTCGTCTCCATGCACATCATCTCCAAGGCGGCCCCGAACTGGACGTGGGCGACCTTCGAGCACAAGTTCAATCCCGGACGCTGCGACATCATCGGCTGCCACGACGCGTTCGGCGCGCAGACCAACCCGATGAACCCGAATCCGCAGCCGAACCAGGCCTATCCTGATTGCGTGAAGACGCCGGCGCTGGCGGCGATGATCGCATCCGCCAACTGGGATCCGGCATTCGCCAATTATTGTCTCAAGGGATCGCAGACCGATTTCACCGATGCGACCGGCCTCGACATCCGTGTCGGCAATTCGGTCACCGAGCGGGGTTTTGTCGATCAATCCTCGTGCATGACTTGCCACGGCCGCGCGGCCTGGGACAACACGGGTGCTGCGACCACCGGCGCCGGATTCGACAACAACGGCGCGCCGCTCGGCCCGATCCAGCCCAACTGGTTCTGGCGTTTCTCCACTCAGCCGCCGATCTTCCAGGGCATGCCCGGCCTCACGCAGATTGCCACCTCCGCAGACTTCGTCTGGTCGATCCCGTTCTGCGCGATCGACGACACCCAGACCCCGCCGCAGCCGAGCGGCTGCACGGGGAAATAGGCTGTTGGATGCACCGGTGACCGGGCAAAAGATTCAGCTCGCAGGCAGCTATCGCGCCGAGCCGCCGGGTGCGACCTATGTCGGCGAGGTCGATCCGGACGAACGCATCGTCGTCACGATCTACCTGAAGCGGCGCACGCCCGACGCGTTCCAGCCGGGCAGCGCCGGCGATCTTGCCCGGCTGGCGAAGCCGATCACGCGGCACGCGCTGGCAGTGCAGCGCCGCCGCACCCACGGCCGCGCCGCTGCACGCATCAGGAAGCTGGCGGCGCAGTATCGCGTCACGGTGCTTGAAATCGATCTGTCGCAGCGAACCGTCACGCTGGAGGCTACGGCACGCCTGTTGAGCGAAGTGCTCGGCGCAACGCTTCGCGTCTATGACGACGGCCGTTGCCGCTTCCGCGCCCGCGTCGGCGCCTTGGTCGTACCGAAGGACATCGCGCCGTGGACCCGCGCGATCCTGGGCTTTGACCAACGGCCGGTGTCGAGGCCGCCGGAGCGGCTGCGCGCGCTCGCGGGGGCCGGAGCCGGTGCAGGCTTGTGGCCGACGGATGTCGCCGCGCGCTACGGCATTCCGCTCGATCGCGATGTTTCGAAAGTCTGTGTCGGCATCATCGCACTGGGCGGCGGTTATCTCGCCACCGACCTGGCGCAGGCGCTGACGGCGATGGGGCGCGACCCGCCTGAAGTTGTCGACAAAGCGGTCACAACCATGGCCGGGGCTGCTGCGGCGCCGGGGATCGGCAATCAATTTGGCGGCGGCACGATGTCCGACGAGGAGATCGCGCTCGATCTCCAGATCCTGGCCGGCCTGCTGCCGAAGGCGCGGATCGTGGTCTATTTCGCCGGCAACACCATTCAGAGCCTGGTCGGCGCAATCAATCATGCGATCTTCGACGACGCCAACCGGCCGCAGGTCTTGTCCGTCAGCTGGGGCAGCGCCGAGATGTTCTGGAGCTCGTCCGCTCGCGACGCGATGCAGGCGGTGTTGGCCGACGCCCAGCGCTTGAAGGTCACGGTGCTGTTCGCGGCCGGTGACGAGCTTGCGACCGGCGGATTGGACGATGGCAAGGCCCATGTCTGGTTTCCCGCGTCGAGTCCCTATGTGCTCAGTTGTGGCGGTACGCAGCCTGCGGCCGGCGATGCCGATGCGACGCTCAATGGGGAAATCGTCTGGAACGACGGCGTCAGCGGCACCGGCGGCGGGATCAGCGACGTGTTTCCGGTGCCGGCCTATCAGTCCGCCCTCGCGCTGCCGGCCTCCGTCAATGACGGAGCCGTGCGGCGCGGTGTTCCCGATGTCGCCGCGGCAGCGGCCGCCACGCCGGGCTACCGCATCGTGCTTAACGGTGCGGTATTGATCAAGGACGGTACCAGCGCAGTCGCGCCGCTATGGGCCGGACTGATCGCGATCGCCAATGCGGCGCGTGACGCGCCGCTCGGCTTCGTTAATTCCACACTCTATGCCAACCAGGCGCTGTTCAGCTCGATCGAGCAGGGCAACAACCGCGTCCGCGGCAAGGGTTACGATGCAGGTCGCGGTTGGAGCGCCTGCACGGGTCTCGGTGTCCCGAAGGGCGCGGATCTCGTCGCGGCGCTCGCGGCAACGCCGGTCGCGTAGCATCGCAAACAAAAACCCCGCCATTTGCGGCGGGGTTGAGGTCGGGAGGAGCGAACCCTGGGTTCGCTGCGGCGCCAGAAGGTCAGGCGGGAATGCGCTCGTCGGCCTCGTGCGGCTCGCGCAGCACGTAGCCGCGGCCCCACACGGTCTCGATGAAGTTGCGGCCCTCGGAGGCGTTGGCGAGCTTCTTGCGCAGCTTGCAGATGAAGACGTCGATGATCTTCAGCTCCGGCTCGTCCATGCCGCCGTAGAGGTGGTTGAGGAACATTTCCTTGGTGAGCGTGGTGCCCTTGCGGAGCGAGAGCAGCTCCAGCATCTGGTATTCCTTGCCGGTCAGGTGCACGCGCTGGCCGCCGACCTCGACCGTCTTGGTGTCGAGATTGACCACGAGATCGCCGGTCTGGATGACCGACTGGGCGTGGCCCTTGGAGCGGCGCACGATCGCGTGGATGCGGGCGACCAGTTCGTCCTTGTGGAAGGGCTTGGTCATGTAGTCGTCGGCGCCGACGCCGAGACCCTTGACCTTGTCCTCGATGCCGGCAAGGCCGGAGAGGATCAGAATGGGAGTCTTGATCTTCGAGACCCGGAGCTGCTTCAGCACGTCATAACCGGACATGTCGGGCAGGTTGAGGTCGAGCAGGATGATGTCGTAGTCGTAAAGCTTGCCGAGATCGACGCCTTCTTCACCGAGATCCGTCGTGTAGACGTTGAAACTCTCGGATTTGAGCATCAATTCGATCGACTGCGCGACGGCGCTATCATCTTCAATCAGCAAAACGCGCATGCCAGTCCCCTATAGTCGCCGCTCCGGGCGTCAGGTCGGCCGCACTTGCGGCACTCAAAACGCCTTTGAACAACTGATTCGGATCCTGACGAGATATGGTTAACAAAAACTGATTCCTTCACGCAAGCTCTAACCGTGCAATTTTTGTCGAATCGCCCTAAGATATTGCGTAGAAGTAGGTTTTCCTAACCGCGCTCGTTCAGATTCCAGATTAAGAGGCGGGCCTAACCGACTCTCGCGACTCGCCCTTCTTCTGATGGGCAAGCGACCTCAGTCACCAAAGACAGTGACGCAATGATTAATGATGCGGGTAAACACGAAGTTAAGCGGCTGGAGCAAAATCGCGGAAACTTAAGGTTTTCGCAATGAAGGCGCTCGCGGAGCAGATCGGCGGCATCGACGGCGTCAATATTTATGGCCGTGTGGTCGGTGTTCGCGGGCTCATGGTCGAGATCGCGGGGCCCATTCACGCGATGTCGGTCGGCGCCCGCATCGTGATCGACGTCGGTGCAGGCCGCTTCATCCCGGCCGAGGTGATCGGCTTCTCCGGCGAGAACGCGGTGGTGATGCCGTTCGGCGGGCTCGAGGGTGTCAGGCGCGGTTGCCGCGCGGTCATCGCCAATGCGGCGAGCCAGGTGCGGCCGTCGCCGGCGTGGCTCGGCCGCGTCGTCAACGCGATGGGCGAACCGATCGACGGCAAGGGCCCGCTGCCGCAGGGCGCCTCACCGATGTCCTACCGCAACTCGCCGCCCCCTGCACATTCGCGCAAGCGGGTCGGTCCGCCGCTCGATCTCGGCGTGCGCGGTCTCAATACCTTCCTGACCTGCTGCCGCGGCCAGCGGCTCGGCATCTTCGCCGGCTCCGGCGTCGGCAAGTCGGTGCTGCTGTCGATGCTGGCGCGCAATGTCGATGCCGCGATCTCGGTGATCGGGCTGATCGGCGAACGCGGCCGCGAGGTGCAAGAATTCCTCCAGGAAGACCTCGGCGAGGAGGGGCTGGCGCGCTCGGTCGTGGTGGTCGCCACCTCGGACGAGCCGGCGCTGATGCGGCGCCAGGCGGCGTACCTCACGCTCGCCATCGCGGAGTATTTCCGCGATGAGGACCAGGACGTGCTGTGCCTGATGGACTCGGTGACGCGCTTTGCGATGGCGCAACGCGAAATCGGCCTCTCGGCCGGCGAGCCGCCGACCGCCAAGGGCTACACGCCGACCGTGTTCACCGAGCTGCCGAAGTTGTTGGAGCGGGCCGGGCCGGGTACCGGCGACGGTACCATCACCGCGATCTTCACCGTGCTGGTCGACGGCGACGACCACAATGAGCCGATCGCGGACGCGGTGCGCGGCATCCTCGACGGTCATATTGTAATGCAGCGGGCAATCGCCGAGCGCGGCCGCTATCCCGCGGTCAACATCCTCAAGTCGGTCTCGCGCACGATGCCGAAGTCGGCCGATCCGAACTTCCTGCCCTACATCAACAAGGCGCGGCAGGTGATGGCGACCTATGCCGACATGGAGGAATTGATCCGGCTCGGGGCCTACCGGCCGGGTTCCAGCCCCGAGGTCGACGAGGCGATCCGGCTGCATGAGCCGCTCGAGGCCTACCTGCGCCAGGCCAAGGAGGAGGCGACCAGCCTTGGCGACGGCTACCGGCAACTCGCTCAAATCCTGTCGGGTTTGGAAACGGAACGCTAACTTTGTCAGGCCATCATCTCCGGCACACCATAGCTATGCCGGCGGGGCCCAGGGGGGTGCCGGCTCTGTCCCGCGTTCAGAATTGGGACTTCTGGGGAGTATGAGTCGATGAAGTCACGTGAAACGCTGATCCGCCTGAAGAAGTTTCAGGTCGATGAAAAGCGCCGTCGGGTTACCCAGATCGAAGGCATGATCGCCGACTTCCAGCGCATGTCCGTCGAACTCGAGCGCGAGATCCAGACCGAACAGGAGCGCGCCGGGATCAACGACCCCACGCACTTCGCCTATCCGACCTATGCCAAGGCCGCGATCCAGCGCCGCGAGAACCTGACCCGCTCGGCCGACGAACTGCGCGCCCAGCTCGACGACGCCAAGGCGCTGCTGTCGGAGGCTTTCGAGGAGCTGAAGAAGGTCGAACTGCTCGACGAGCGCGATCAGGCGCGCGAACGCGCGGAGGAGAGCGCTCGCGAACAGGCCGACATGGATTCGATCGGCCTGATGCGGGCCCGTCTCGGCGTCATCGCCTGATATCTCGCTCCCTCCGCTGACCAGATTGAGAGCCCGGGCCGATCGCCCGGGCTTTTTGTTGGGCGCTGTCCACAAGCCGGCCACTTGGCGCCTACTTGGCGGATCGTGGTGTCCCAAAATATGCTACCACCGGTCCGGACCGGACGATCGGCGGCACGGTGGCAATGAGGCGATGGGGGATGCAGGCTTGATGCAGGCTTGGGGGGCGCAAGATGCTGACGCCGGCTGAGCTGGTCTGGCTAATCGCCGCCGTCGCGAGGGGGGATGAGGCCGCCTTTGAGCGGTTGTACGCCGCGACCCGCGCGAAACTCTTCGGCGTCGTGCTCCGTATCTTGCGGCGACAGGACCTCGCAGAGGAGGTCATTCAGGAGGCTTACGTCAAGATCTGGAACAGCGCCGGGCAGTTCAACCCAGCCCTGTCGTCCCCGATCACGTGGATGACGTCGATCGCGCGCAACCGCGCCATCGACGTTGTGCGCAAGCGAGGCGAGTCCTCGCTGGAAGATGAGCCGGCCGCGATGGAAGTCGCCGCCGACTCACCCGATCCGCTGGCGCGACGGGAAATGACGGAAGAGTTGAAGCGGTTGTTGGAGTGCGTCGGTCGTCTGGAGCCGGATCGTCAGAAGCTCGTGCTGCTCGCCTATTACAACGGCTGGAGCCGCGAACAGCTCGCCGCAAAGTTCGAGACGCCGGTGAACACGGTGAAGACCTGGCTGCGCCGCAGCCTGATGGATATCCGGGAGTGTCTTGGACTCTGATTGATGGCCACTAGTGAAGACCATATCGCGCTCGCCGCGGAATATGCGCTCGGTACGCTCGACGCCGAGGAGCGCGCGCAGGTCGAGACCATGATGGCCGTCGACAGCGAGTTCGCAGCCCTCGTGCAGGCCTGGGAGTTCAGGCTCGGGCCGCTCAACCAGATGGTTGGCTCGGTCGAGCCGCGCCCGGTGGTCTGGGACAACATCAAGGCGGCGATCGGCCATGCGAGCGCGCCGCAGGCGCCGCTGGTGCTGCCCGAGCCGCCGGCCGCGACGGTGACACCGCCGCCACCGAAGCCGATCATGGACGATTCCGAATTCGGCTCAGCGTTCGATCCGGACGAGCCGCAGCAGCCGCGGGCGATACCGCAGCCAACCGAGATCCGGCGGCCACGGGTCAGCTTCGGTGACAGCAACGTGGTCGCGCTGACGAGCCGCGTGAAGCGCTGGCGCGGCATCGCGTCGGCTGCGACTGCGATCGCGGCCGCGTTGCTGGTGACGCTCAGCCTGCAGATCTTCCGGCCCGACGCCTTGCCGAACGCGATCCGGCCGAAGCCGCGCATCCAGACCGTGGAAGTGAAAACGCCGGCGCCGGCATTCGCGCCGTCCGCGCAATATGTCGCGCTGTTGCAGGGGCAGAATGGCGGACCCGCCTTCATCCTTACCATCGACGGCGCGACCAAGAACTTCACGGTCCGCAAGGTCGGCGCCCCGTCGGAGCCCGGCAAGAGTTTTGAGCTGTGGCTGATCTCCGACAAGCTGCCGCAGCCGCGATCGCTCGGCGTGATCGGCGCCGATGATTTCACCGCGCGCCCGGTGTTGTCGGGCTATGACCCCGACGTGATCAACGGCGCCACCTATGCGGTGACCGTCGAGCAGGCCGGCGGTTCGCCGAACGGCCAGCCGACTTCGGCACCGATCTTCACCGGCAAGCTGATCGAGACCGTGCCAGGCGCGTCGGGTTCGACGCCGCGGTAAGCCCAGCGCAATATCGGTGTTCTCCGTCATGGCCGGGCGCGTCCCGGCCATCCACGTCTTTGGGCCGCCGAGGTGAGCAAGACGTGGATGCCCGGGACAAGCCCGGGCATGACGAGTTGAAGTGTTCTTGCCGATTCAGCGATCAGCACAATCTCGAACGGCGCTGTTGCCATCCGCACAAAAAAGAAAACGCCCGTGGGGAGCGGGCGTTTTCGGTAGTCAACTTGGGGGTAGTTGGGGGTCTTAAATATCCACGCAGCGACTTTGGGGGGCTGTAAAGAACACTACGTGAATTCGTGAAACTCTCCTGTTAGCGAGCTGGCTGATCAGCGGACCAGCGAGTTGCTCGAGCTTGTGATCGCGACCGGCTTGCCGGCCTTCATGACCCGCGCCGTCTGCGTATAACCCTCGTCCGACGAATTGTGCGCCGCGATGCCGAAACCGGCGACCAGGATACCGGCGAACAACGCCACGACCACAATCTTCAGGTGCGTCATACGATCGGCGCTGTAGATCGAGTGGTTCATGGAAGTCTCCTGCCGCCTTCCTGCTCTGTTAATCTGTCGGTCTGCTCTGTTGCCCGGTTCAACGTCTCGTGCCCCACCAACGTAGGATTTGCCGATTCCGTTCCCTAGAGGTCATCACAAGCTGGTGATGAGACGTGATCCGCCGCGATCGAAAGTCGCCTCGAGTCACCGAGATAAACATTAATTACTCGTAATATCAGTATCTTGCTGGAGTGTCGGGCGCCGATCACCAAGATAGGCCCGTTCCAGACAGTTCCGCACAAATCAGTTGCCTGTGGCGAGAAAACACAGGCGAAAACGCGAATGATTTGCGCCCGCTAGAGCGTTTTCGAGCGAAGTGGACGCCGGTTCGCGTGAAGAAAACGCGTCAAACAAGAAGCTCTACACGCTGCCGACCGTCTTCAGCCGGGCTCGGGGATGGATCTCGGCCTGCGACAAAACGGTGGTCTGCGAGCGGAAACGTTCCACCAGGGAGCGAACGAACGGCCGGATCGCGGCCGACGTCACCAGCACCGGTGCCTCGCCTTCGCGCGCCGCTTGTTCGAAGGCGTTGCGCACGGCGGTCATGAACTCCGATAGCTTTGAAGGCTGCATCGCCAGGCTGCGGTCGTCGCCCTGACCGACGATCGACTCGGCAAACGCCTGCTCCCAGCGCGCCGACAGCGCGATCAGCGGCAGATAGCCGTTTGGCGAGGTGTTCTGGGCGCAAATCTGCCGCGCCAGCCGGGCCCGGACATGCTCGACCATGGCGGACGGATTGCGCGAGAACGCCAGCGCGTCGGCGATGCCTTCGAGGATGGTCGAGAGATCGCGGATCGAGATGCGCTCGGCGAGCAGCAGCTGCAGCACGCGCTGGATGCCCGACATCGTGACCTGGCTCGGCACGATGTCCTTGATCAGCTCGCCCTGCTCCTTCGGCAGGTCCTTCAGCAGCTTCTGCACCTCGCCATAGGACAGCAGGTCCGCCATGTTGGTCTTGAGCAGCTCGGTCAGATGCGTCGACAGCACGGTGGCGGCGTCGACCACGGTGTAGCCCTTCAGCGCGGCCTCTTCCTTCAGGCCGGCATCGACCCAGGTCGCCGGCAGGCCGAAGGTCGGCTCGATGGTGTGGATGCCGGGCAGCTGTACCTGGTTGCCGGCGGGGTCCATGACCATGAACTGGCTCGGCCAGATCTTGCCGGTGCCGGCGTCGACTTCCTTGATCTTGATGACGTAGCTGTTGGCCTCGAGCTGCACATTGTCGAGGATGCGCACCGCCGGCATCACAAAGCCCATCTCGATCGCGAGCGAGCGGCGCAGCGCCTTGATCTGCTCGGTGAGGCGGTCGGTGCCGTCGGGTCCGTTGACCAGCGGCAGCAGCGCGTAGCCGAGCTCGATCTTGAGGTCGTCGATCTTCAGCGCGGCGGCGATCGGCTCCTCCGCGGCGGCGGCTGCCGCGGCCGCGGCCGCAGCGGGGGCGGCGGCTTCGGCGGCCTCGGCGGCCTTCGCCGCCCGCTTGTGTTTGCGCGCGTTCCAGGCCAGCGCCGCGGCGCCGGAGCCCAGCGCCAGGAACGGCAGCGTCGGAATGCCCGGCAGCAGCGCCAGCATCAGCATGACGCCGGCCGACATGCCGAGCGCCTGCGGATAGCCGGAGAGCTGGCGCATCAGCGCCTTGTCGGCGGCGCCGGTGATGCCGGCCTTGGAGACGAGCAGGCCCGCGGCGGTCGAAACGATCAGCGCGGGCACCTGGGTGACGAGGCCGTCGCCGACCGTCAGCACGGTATAGGTGCGGGCGGCTTCGCTGAAGGAGAGGCCCTGCTGGGCGACGCCGATGATGATGCCGCCGACGATGTTGATGCCGACGATCAAAAGGCCGGCGATGGCGTCGCCGCGGACGAATTTCGAGGCACCGTCCATGGCGCCGAAGAAGCCGCTCTCGTCTTCCAGCGCCTTGCGGCGTTCTTTGGCCGCTTTCTCGTCGATCAGGCCGGCGGACAGGTCGGCGTCGATCGCCATCTGCTTGCCGGGCATCGAGTCCAGTTGAAAGCGCGCCGCGACTTCGGCGATGCGGCCCGAACCCTTGGTGATGACCACGAAGTTCACGATCACCAGGATCGCGAACACGATGATGCCGATCACGAAGTTGCCGCCCATCACGAAGTTGCCGAACGCCTCGATGACGTGGCCGGCCGCCGCCGTGCCCTCATGACCGTGGCTCAGGATCAGCCGGGTCGAGGCCATGTTCAGCGACAGCCGCATCATGGTCGAGATCAAGAGGATGGTCGGAAACGACGAGAATTCCAGCGGCGCCTGGATGAACAGCGAGGTCATCAGGATCAGGATCGAGATCGTAATCGAGACCGCCAGGAACAGGTCGAGCACGATCGAGGGCAGCGGCAGGATCAGCACCACCAGGATGGTGAGGACGCCGATCGCCAGCGCGATATCGCCGCGCTTCAGGATCTCGCCGATCTCGCCGAGGCTCGGCAATCCGCTCTTGCCTGCCGTGCCCTGACCCGCCGTGACGTCGACCATGGTAGCCGCTCTCCCCCGCGACTGGCGGCCGCGGCCGCCAAGCGTCTGCGCGACGGCCGCAGGGCCGCCGTTCCGAAAGTGAGGCACCGCGCTGGCGTCCACGGGGATCTCCACCCGCTATACGCGTTCGACGACACTCGACTTCACTGGGCAATTCTTGCCGGGTGTATGGTTAGCAAAGGGTTAATAAGTGCCTCTGCGGGGCCGCGCGGGTCGTCGCAGGCGCCGGGCATGGCGGATTTCCGGCCGGGAGCGCGGGCGGACGGCTCGGCCGTTCGGGGACGGGGTTCGCAGCCTCTATCTGAAAGCACCGAGCATGACGCCTGATGCGGCGATCAGGCCGAGGGTGATGACGCTGGTGCGCCACAGCAATTGCTGCCGCGCGGCACGCCGGTCGTGGAAGGCCAGCCAGTCGCGGACAAAGCCTGCGGGAACATCGAATACCACCGCGAGCTCGTCGCGATGGTGGGTCTCATGCTCGCAATACATCGTCCGGACTGTCGCCACGCCCAGCCGCTCGAGCTCGCAATGCCACTGCCAGGCATGCTTGCCGTTGGTCCAACGATTTTCGAAAGGGATCACGTGTGATTCCATGACGAGCCTCCTGGCCCACCCTTGAACCTCACGCGGCAATTCTAGCTCAAGATGCGGATCGGTGCGAGATCGGCGTCGGCCGTCCCGGACCGATCATGACGGCGCTAATTTGCCGGACGCATCCAACTGCGCCAATGCGTCGGCTGGATATCGAGGTGCTTGCTGCTGGCATGATCGACCCATTCGGCGCCGTCCCGGTGGCACGGGAACATGAGCGCGTGGACCATGCCGTCATAGTCGATGACACAGACCTCGAGCTCGCGGTCCGCTGGTGCTGACGCAACGGGCAACCACTCTGCAGACGACGAATGCATGATGACCCTCCGACAGTATGCGCTTCGATCCTTTATCTTGCGAACTGCGTGATATCCCGGCGAAATGATAGTTCGGGTTGCGCGCCGCCAGTGTGAACCGGTTCGCATTATAGCAGCTTTCTTCATCAGCATGGATCACCGTTCGACCAGCGATATTCCCGAACCGGCGGAGCCGGAGAATTGAACTTGCCGGACCCGGCGCCGACCAAATGCAACGTAAAGGTCATTGTGGATGCCGAATGCCAAACCAGATGCGCCGCACCATTGCGATGATTGACAGGCGCGGGTTCGTGAGGCGCGGCCTTGTCGCGGCCATATCCCTTTGCGTTGCGACCGCGGCGTTCGCGAAACCGCCCGGTGCCGAGGCCGTGATGATCCGCATGATCGCCTGCGAAGGCGAGGGTGTCCGGATGGAGGTCTATCTGCCGCTATCGGTCGATCGCCATATGCGGGGCGGACAATCGGTGATTGGCTACTACACGCTGGACCTGACGGATGTGAACAAGGGCAAGCCGCTCGAGCCGGTGCGCGTCACCCTGAGCGCCGACGAGAAGACCGTGACCGTCGATCAATACCTCCGTGGCCTGCCGCCGACCCGGATTCCCGTCGCCGGCGGCACCGTCGACTTCGACCAGCGGTTCGCCAGGCACGCGAAGTGCGGCGCATTCCAGTCGCAGGATCCCAATTTCGGGAACTGATCCGTCTCACATGCCGGCGCGGGTGCGCGTCCCGTTGCTGGCGCATGCCTAATCTCTCGGCAATGTGGCTTGACCCGGAGGCAAATGCCGACGAAGTTCCGCTTGCCGTGGCAATTTCTTCTGAATTTTCCCCTGAAGTCGCAACGTTCATTCCCGACTCGCGCCGGGCGTGGCTGCGCCTTGCTGTGGCCGTGGCGATCGGCTCGCTCGGCAGCGTCGGCATGTGGTCCGTGGTGGTGGCGCTGCCGGTGGTGCAGACCGACTTCGGCGCCACCCGCGGAACGGCCTCGCTCGCCTTCACCATGGTGATGCTCGGCTTCGGCATCGGCCAGGTCGTGACCGGCAAGATCAGCGACCGCTACGGCATCGTCGCGGCGATCGGCGCCGGAATCGGCATCCTCGGCCTCGGCTATGTCGGCGCCGGCTACGCGCCGTCGATCTGGGCCTTCATCCTGCTGCATTTCGCCATCGGCCTGTCGTCGGCCGCGACCTTCGGCCCGCTGATGGCGGAGGCGTCGCACTGGTTCGAGCGCTACCGGGGGCTGGCGGTCGCGATCGCCGCCAGCGGCAATTATGTCGGCGGCACGGTGTGGCCGCCGCTGGTCAATTTCGGCATGCAGAGCGTCGGCTGGCGCACCACCCATGTTGCGATCGGCATCTTCACCGCGATCGCGATGACGCTCGCGCTAATGGTGCTGCGGCTGTTGATGGGCGCGGCTGTCAGGCGCAGCCATGTCAACGCGGCGCCGCCGCGGGTCGATCTGCGGCTTTCCACCAACGCGCTGACCGCGATCCTGGCGCTCGCGTCGATCTCCTGCTGCGTGGCGATGTCGATGCCGCAGGTCCACATCGTCGCCTATTGCGGCGATCTCGGCTACGGCGTGGCGCGCGGTGCCGAGATGCTGTCGCTGATGCTCGGCTTCGGCATCATCAGCCGGATCGGCTCCGGCTTCCTCGCCGACCGGATCGGCGGCATCCGCACCTTGCTGATCGGCTCGATCGCGCAGGGCTCGGCGCTGTTGTTCTATCTGTTCTTCGACAGCCTGACCTCGCTCTACGTCATCTCCGCGATGTTCGGCCTGTTCCAGGGCGGCATCGTGCCGAGCTATGCCATCATCGTGCGCGAGGCGATGCCGGCGTCGGAGGCCGCGACCCGGATCGGCATCGTGATCTTCGCCTCGGTGTTCGGCATGTCCTTTGGCGGCTGGATCTCAGGCGTGATCTTCGACGCCACCGGCTCTTACGCCGCGGCCTTCACCAATGGCCTCGCCTGGAACCTGCTCAATGTCAGCATCATCCTGCTGCTTCTGATGCGGGCGCGGCAGCGGCTGGCGCTGGCGTAGCTTTGCTGCATCAGATCACACCGCCTGGCCGGCTTTCAGCAGCGAGCAGCCGGTGATCTTCAAACTGCCGTCCGCCTGCCGCTCCAGCGTGTAGAGTGCCTCCCACGCCTCGCCATTTGCATCGACGATATGGACGCGTTGCGCGATCCGGTCGCCGTCGCTCTGCGCCGCGCCGAACTCGAAGCTCCTGTGGCGATAGACCGGCGCGTACTGGCTCTGCACCATCGACATGAAGATGTCGGGCTGCGGAAAGATCTGCCGGATCGCGGGCGCGGCATAGGAATAGGCGGAAGCGGCATCGTCGCGGCCGAACGCCTGCTCCTGGGCGCGGATCACGTCCTGCGCGGCACCAACGTCGTCGGCGGCAACTGATGAGACGAGGGCGAACAGAATGGCGGCAATGAGTGCGATCGCGCGCATGCGGGGTTCCATCTCGGATACCTGCTGTTACGCATGACACCCCAGGCCGGTTTCCGCTGCAAGCGACAAAGGTGTCGCGTGCGTCAGCGCGGGACGCCGCGCGGCGGCCTGGCCGCTAGTCCGGCATCCCGTGCAGGCTCGGTTTCCCTGGCCACCGCTGGCTCGCCGGAAAAATAGAACCGGTCTGCGATCGGCGAGGCGGCGACCCAGGGCAATTGCCGGCCATGGGTTGCCTTCTCCACCGCAAGCCCGACCTCGTTGAAGGTCCTGAACAGGCCATAGCCCTGATGCCGCATGGTGGCGGCCAGCGCGCGCGTATAGGGGCTGTGGCCGTTGTCACCATCGAGCGCGACGCTGCGCGGCTGGGTCGCAAACGAGATCAGCGTGCCCGCCGGCGCCTGCATCTGCG
The DNA here is from genome assembly GCF_000426785.1 of Bradyrhizobium sp. th-b2. Taxonomy (NCBI): domain Bacteria; kingdom Pseudomonadati; phylum Pseudomonadota; class Alphaproteobacteria; order Hyphomicrobiales; family Nitrobacteraceae; genus Bradyrhizobium; species Bradyrhizobium sp. th-b2. The sequence continues at coordinate 46,263 of NZ_AUGA01000047.1, read as the reverse complement.
CCAGCCCGCCGGTGGCGGAGCGCACGCCGCGATCGCGAAACGGATTGTTGCGGCAGGCATCGAGCAGCACGAGATTGATCCTGGCGCCGGATTTCTCCATCTGGTCGAGCACGCCGGCCATGGCGATGCCCTGCATGAACACGTCACCCTCGTTGGCGGGATCGGCGTCGACCGGCACCAGATAATTCAGGCCGTGGGTCTCGACGCCGTGGCCGGCATAATAGAACAGCGCCACGTCGGCGCCGACCAGTTCGCGGCCGAAAGCCTGCAGCACATCGTCGAAGCCGGTTTTGGTCAGGTCGACCTGCGCGCCGCCGCCGACCACGAGGAAGCCGAGCGACGACAGCGTGTCCGAGACCAGCCTGGCATCGCCGGCCGGGTTCGGCAGCTTCGGCGCGCTCCGATAGGCGGAATTGCCGATCACCAGTGCGACCCGCTTCTCGGCCTGAACGGCGGTGCCGATGCACAGCACGAATGCCGCGACGATCAGGCGCGACAGGATGCCGTTTCGGCCGGACATGGTGATGCACTCCGCGGGGCGGGACGTCGGGCTGTTATGGATTGGTCTTTCCGGATCGCCTCCGGTTCGAACGAAGCTGCCGCCCGTTATCGGGCGTGCACCCATCCAGATTGAGGAGCGATGTCAGTTGACGCGCCGGTTGCGGCGCAGCAGCGCCTCGGCGGTCGGGCATCCGGTCCGCCGCGCTGAGGGCGTCGCGAAGGGCCGCTCTATGGTGACGATCTGGCAGCCGTGCTGCGCCGAAACGTCGGCCACGACGCTCGACACCGCGTCGTCGATCCGTGAGCCGGGCAGATGGGCGACGATCAGGTCGCTGATGCTGAGCCGCTTGCGGACGCGCAGGTCGCTATCGACGCGGTAGCTGAACAGGGCATGGATGACGCCGCGGCGATCGCGGATCGCGATCAGCCCGGTCTGGAGCGAGCTGCCGCGGCTGCGCCGGCGCACGAACCGCAGCCATTGCTGCGTGGTAATACTGGCATCATGCATGAACACCAGCGGATAGGCCGCGATGGCGTCCTGATGGTCGATCGGAAGTGCTTGGAAATGCTCGTTCATCGTCGGTTTCCCCGAACACGGACGAAATTGCTGGGGAACGGGCGGCGCAGCATTGATCTGCATCAATGACCCCGGCGGTTGATCCAGATCAAATCGCGGCTGATAGTGTCGACATCGAAACCATGCGGACCCCCGAAGCCATGAGCATCGCCGAACCACTGCAGGATTCGTGTGCCGGCACGACGCCGTGCGACTGCATGCACGGCCGCGCCACCAATGGCTGCGAGGACTGCAAGGTCAGGCTGTTCAGCGTCTGCGCTGCACTGGAGCCGTCCGAGCTCGAGGAGCTCGACCGGATCAGCCAGGCCAAGCAGGTCCCGGCAAGAACGACGCTGTTCGAGCAGAGTGCGCCGGCGGGGAGCGTGTTCAACGTCACCGACGGGGTCGTGCGGCTGTACAAGTCATTGCCCGACGGCCGCCGCCAGATCGTCGGTTTCGCACTGCCGGGCGACTTCCTCGGACTTGCGCTGCAGGACCGCTACGGCGTCACCGCGGAGGCGGTGAGCCAGGTCGCGGTGTGCCGTTTCGCGCGATCGACGTTCCTTGCCTATGTCGACGGCAAGCCGCATCTGCTGCGCCGCCTGCATGAATTCGCCGGGCACGAACTCAGCCTGGCGCAGGACCAGATGCTGCTGCTCGGGCGGCGCAGTGCCGAGGAAAAGATCGCCGCGTTTCTGCTCAACATGCAGACGCGACACGCCCGGATCGGAAGCATGTCCGTCACCGTGCCGCTGCCGATGAGCCGGCAGGACATCGCCGACTATCTCGGTCTCACCATCGAGACGGTGAGCCGCACCCTGACCCGGCTTGCGCGCGAGAAGGTGGTGCTGATCGTGCCCGATGGTGTGCGGCTGCTCGACCTCGAACGGCTCAAGCTGAGCGGCGCGAGCTGACGCTGCGGCGCCGGCTTTTTGATCCAGCACAAGGCGATGCGCGCGTGAGCGCGCTAGGTCTCTCCATCATATGCAGGAGACGACCCATGCCCCTCGACACCATCCTTGTCATGATCGCCGTCACCGCGATGTTCGCCACTATTGCAATCGTCATTGCGTGGGGCGACCGGCAGACGCGCGATCTGTGACGCTGTCCGCGCTTTAGCGGATCGCGCCCTTGAATTTGTCGATGTCCGGCGACGGGCGGGCGGGAAACAGCCGCGCGGTCGAGGAGATGTCGAGCCGGCGCCGGCATTTTGCCTCGTCGGCGCTATCCTCGGCGCCGTCCTTGCCGGTGCGCTTTTTGGCGAAGACGTCGTCCATCCGGTTGACGATCAGCATGGCGTGGTCGCGCTCGAGCGTATCGGGGTTCTTGCGCCGCTCGTCGGAGCGAAACACGCCGGCCACGATCTTGCCCGTCATGTCGTAGTCGCAGCCGGCCTTCCAGTCGCCCTGGTCCCACTTCCATCCCGTGGCGCTCAGGGTGCCGTCGCTGTCGGCGGTGACCTTGATGACGGCGTTATAGGCGAGCCAGATGCCGGCGAGCCCATTGCGCTTGTCGTCAAAGCCTTCGAGCAGCGCGAGGCGTTCGCGCTGCAATCCGTCGACATGGTCGCGGGCACCGACGGTGTCGTGCACCTGCGAGGTCTGCTTCTCCCAGGCGGGATGCAGGAATTCCGGATACTCCTCAGTCTGGCTCTTCACCCAGTTGCGCTGGTCGTCGATCAGCGCGCGCCGCGTTGGCTCGTCGAGCCGCGGCTGCAAAGCTTTCCAGGCCCGGTTCAGGCGCTGGTCATTGTCGGCCAAATCAGGGTCGGCGCAGATTTCCTCATCGGTCGCGGTCTCCGGCCTGGTGCAGTCGAAGGTCGGGGTGACGAAAGTGGTATCGGCCTTGTCGGATGCCGCGTCCTTGCCGGCGGCAAAATAGCTGCCGGTGATCTGCCCCATGGATTCGCATGCGGCGAGGCCGCCCTCGTCGTCGCCCAGGATCGCAACGATGCGCAAGCTCTCTCCCTGGCGGCGGACCTTCAACGACGGTGGCTTTGCGGTTTCGGCGGTCTTGGCCGGGTCGGTGAGTGCGGGGCCGGACAGCCAGCCGCTCGCGGCAGGCTTGACCAGCGCGGTCAGCTTGCAAGTCCGCCGCCGGTCGCCGCCATAGTCGCCTCGCAGATCGGCGGCGAGGCGATAGGCGCCGGCTTCGGCCGGCGTCAGCGTGATGTTGCCGAACGCGTTGACCCAGCTGCCGGCGAGGCCCGGCCGGCCGGATGCCATTCCGTCAAGCGCTGCGGCGCGGCGGCGCAGGGCCTCGGCGAAACTCTCTTTTAGCTCGTCCGCATCGGCGTCGGCCATGACCTCCGCGGCGTCGATGATCATCTCGTTGAACCAGGCCTGGTCGCGCTTCAGCAGCGGCTTGATGTTGGCCGGCATCTTTGCCAGCGCCGCATCGAATGCCTTGTCGATCTGCGCCACGAGCTTGTCATAACCGGCCTTCGTGCAGTCGGCGGTCTTGATCGTGCTGTCGCCGGTATCGCCGCACAGCCTGATCGCGGTCGGCGCGCTGCTCGATGCGCGCAGATAATCGTCCATCGCAATGGACGGACTGGACGCCAGGACCGTGATGGCCGCTGAGATAGCTACGAGCCGTGGGGAGCAAGGCATGGGCGATAACCTGCAAGGCCGCGGCATGCGGCCCTTGCGCCTTGGGTCGCCGGCCGCCCGCGCCCGGTTCAAAATGTCGGCGGCGTGCAGGCCGAGATCACCTCGCACGGCTTGGCGCCGATGCAGCGGAAGCGGTGCGGGCGGCGGCTTTCGAAATAATAGGCGTCGCCGGCGTTGAGTACCCGACGCTCGTCGTCGACCGTGACCTCGAGCCGGCCCGACACCACGATGCCGCCTTCCTCGCCCTCATGCACCAGCGGCACCCGGCCGGTGTCGCTGCCTGGCTCGTAGCGCTCCTTCAGGATCTGCAACGCCCGGCCGAACAGGCTGTCGCCGATCTGGAGGTAAGAGATCGGCTTCTTGCCGATCTCGGTCAGCTCGTCGGCGCGGTAGAATGCCTTGCGCGGCCGCTCCGGCTCGATCGCGAAGAATTCGGCGAGCCCCATCGGGATGCCGTCGAGGATGCGCTTCAGCGCGCCGACCGACGGGTTCATCTGGTTGGATTCGATCAGCGAAATCGTCGAATTGGTCACGCCGGAGCGCTTGGCGAGTTCGCGCTGCGACAGCTTGTGCCGCGCACGGATGAATCGCAGCCGCCCGCCGATGTCGACGCTCATGACAGTCCCTTTGGCAAAATCGCTGTTGCAGGTGTTGCGGATCGAACAAATCTTCGCAGACCGCCTCAACAAGATCAATGGCTTGCCGTGCGACAGAAAAGGACTTGTTGAGTGCCGGGAAGAGTGGTCCGACTAGGCATCGTCAGCAATGGAGCGCGCCGTGACCGTTCATCAGATTCCGAACACCATCAAGACCGAATCGCTCTGGATGCCGTTCACGGCCAACCGGCAGTTCAAGAAAGCGCCGCGGCTGTTCTCCTCCGCCAAGGGCATGTACTACACCTCGGTCGACGGCCGGCAGGTGATCGACGGCTCCGCCGGTCTCTGGTGCGTCAACGCCGGCCATGGCCGCCCGCAGATCGCGTCCGCGGTCGAGCGGCAGCTGACCACGCTGGACTTCGCGCCCTCCTTCAACATGGGCCACCCGCTGGCGTTCGATTTCGCCGAGCGCCTCGCCGAGATCGCCCCGAAGGGGCTGGATCGCATCTTCTTCACCAATTCGGGCTCTGAATCGGTCGACACCGCGCTCAAGATCGCGCTGGCCTATCATCGCGCCGCCGGCCAGCCGACCCGTACCCGCCTGATCGGCCGCGAGCGCGGCTATCATGGCGTCGGCTTCGGCGGCATGTCGGTCGGCGGCATGGTCGCCAACCGCCGCCAGTTCGCGACCCATCTGCCTGGTGTCGACCATATCCGCCATACCCATGATATGGCGCGCAACGCCTTCGCCAAGGACATGCCGGATCACGGCGCCGAGCTTGCCGATGACGTCGAACGAATGGTGGCGCTGCATGGCGCCGACACCATCGCCGCCGTGATCGTCGAGCCGGTGCCGGGCTCGACCGCGGTGCTGCCGCCGCCGAAGAATTATCTGCAGCGGCTGCGCGAGCTCTGCACCAAGCACGGCATCCTCCTGATCTTCGACGAGGTCATCACCGGCTTCGGCCGCCTCGGCACGCCGTTCGCCGCCAACTTCTTCGGCGTGACGCCCGACATGATGACCACCGCCAAGGGCATCACCAATGGCAGCGTGCCCTGCGGCGCGGTGTTCGCAACCCGTCAGATCCATGACGCGCTGATGACCGGCCCCGAGGGCATGATCGAGCTGTTCCACGGCTACACCTATTCGGCGCATCCGGTGGCCTGCGCCGCCGGTATTGCCACGCTCGACATCTACAAGGATGAAGGCCTGCTGACGCGCGGCGCGCAGTTTGCCGATTATTTCCGCGATGGCCTGCATTCGCTGAAGGGACTGCCGAACGTCGTCGACATCCGCAATATTGGCCTGATGGGCGCGGTCGAAGTCGCGCCGCGCGATGGTGTCGTCGCCGCGCGCGGCTACGACCTCATGGTCGACTGCTTCAACAGCGGGCTTTATCTGCGCATGAGCGGCGACTCGCTCGCGGTGTCGCCGCCCTTGATCGTCGAGAAGAAGCATATCGACGACATGGTCTCGATCCTGAGCGATGCCATCAAGCGCGTGGCCTGATAATTGCTAGCTATTCGTCGCTAGCTCTACAAATTGCTGTCGCCGTTGCGGAGCAGAGTGGTTTCGCAGCGGCGATTGCGTTTGTTGCTGCAGGATGTGAGGAAAAGTGAAGGTTCTTGTTCTCGGCAGTGGCGTGATCGGCGTCACCTCGGCCTATTACCTTGCGCGCGCCGGCCACGAGGTGACGGTGATCGACCGTCAGCCGAAGCCCGCGCTGGAAACGTCGTTCGCCAATGCCGGCGAAGTGTCGCCGGGCTATTCGTCGCCCTGGGCCGGTCCCGGCGTGCCGGTGAAGGCGGTGAAGTGGCTGCTGATGAAGCACGGCCCGCTGGTGATCCGCCCGAAGCTCGATCCCGTGATGTGGCTGTGGCTTCTGAAGATGCTGCGCAACTGCACCACCTCGCGCTACGCGGTGAACAAGAGCCGGATGATCCCGATCGCGGAATACAGCCGCGACTGCCTGCAGGCGCTGCGCAATGACATCGGCATCCGCTATGACGAGCGCGCACGCGGCACGCTGCAGCTGTTTCGCGAGCAGGCCCAGCTCGATCATACCGGCGATGACATCGCGGTGCTCAAGCAATATGGCGTGCCGTTCGAGGTGCTCGACCGCGAGGGCTGCATCAAAGCCGAGCCTGCGCTCGGCTCTGTGAAGCAGAAATTCGCCGGCGGGCTGCGGCTGCCGCATGACGAGACCGGCGACTGCCACATGTTCACGCAGGCGTTGGCGCTGGAAGCCGAGAAGATCGGCGTCCGCTTCAGCTTCAACGTCGGCATCGACGGTCTGAATGCGGACGCGACCCGCATCACCGGCGTTGCGACCAGCGCCGGCATGATGACCGCCGATGCCTATGTGCTGGCGCTCGGCAGCTACTCGCCGCATCTGGTGCGGCCGCTCGGCATCTCGCTGCCGGTCTATCCGGTGAAGGGCTATTCGATCACGGTGCCGATCAAGGACGCCGCCGGCGCGCCTGAATCGACCGTGATGGACGAGAGCTACAAGGTCGCGATCACTCGGCTCGGCGATCGCATCCGCGTCGGCGGCACCGCCGAGATCTCGGGCTATTCGACCAAACTCTACGCCGCGCGGCGCGCGACGCTGGACCATTCGCTGACCGATCTGTTCCCGCGCGGCGGCGATCTTCCCAAGGCCACCTTCTGGTGCGGCCTGCGCCCGATGACCCCGGACGGCCCGCCGGTGATCGGCGCGACGCGCTTTGCCAATCTGCACCTCAACACCGGCCACGGCACGCTCGGCTGGACCATGGCCTGCGGCTCGGGCCGGGTGCTCGCGGACATGCTCTCCGGCAAGAAGCCCGAGATCGACACCAAGGAGCTGTCGATCAAGCGCTACGATCACCGGTTCGGGTAACGGCGTTTTCCAGACGCCGTCCCACGCGCGGATACCGGTATTGCCGGTGTGCCGGCTTCATCGAAGGAAGCAAAGTGAATGCAGACGCAGCAGACCGTTGCCGGATACGAGATGTCGACCGATGCACGCCGCCTGAACCTGGATGTGATTCATACGTTCCTGGCAGAGCAGAGCTATTGGTCGCCGGGCAAGATCGATCGTCGAGCGCGCGATCGAGAATTCGCTCTGCTTTGGCGTCTATCACGGTGCTGCGCAAGTTGGCCTTGCGCGTGTCGTCACCGACAAATCGACTTTCGCACTGCTTGCCGACGTGTTCATCCTGGAGGGACATCGCGGCAAGGGTCTGTCGAAGTGGCTGATGCGTTGCGTTGTCGAGCATGAGGACCTGCCAGGCCTGAGGCGCCTCCTGCTCCTGACGTCGGACGCGCACGGATTGTACCGCCAATTCGGCTTCGAAGCGCTCGGCAATCCATCCCGTTTCATAGAAGTTGTTCGCCCGGATATCTATCGGTCGCGTTGACGGCCTCGTCAGGGCGGTGCATCAGCCGCCCCCGTCCGGTCGAATGCGAACGAATCCGCATGGTCACAGGCGCCCCGTCTCGAGCGGGGCTTCTTGTTGCATCATCGCGAAACAGCCCGGCACGACGGCCGGGCTGGATCATGAATATTCACTAGTTTGCAATACCGGCATCAAACGAGATTATCGCCGTCCAGTCTGTTCACTTCAGCACACTTGTGCGGGCTTATGCGGTTCATATGCGGCGGAGCTTGCAGCGCTCTCGAATTCATATCCCGCTCTGAAGATATTGAGCCCGATGCAAGCGCCCCGCGGACGCCAGGCCGCCGAGGCTCGGCCGCACGTGCGAGCGCGAACGGGAACAGGTGATGTCGTCTTCGCTTCAGATTACCGCCGGCGACCGGATCATCGAGCCGATGATCGCGCTGGCCGGTTGCACGACCCAGCAGCGCATTGTCGTGGCCGGCTCGAAGAGCATGGAGTTGATGTTCGAGCTGCAACGGCGCGGCTATCTGCGCGCCGCAGCGACCGGCAATTGCGGCCGTCCGGCCGGCCAGTACGATGCCGCTTTGGTCGATTGGCGGCGCCGCACCCTTCCTGCGCTTGAGCCGGCACTGGACTGGCTGGCGAATTTCCTCAACGCCCGTGCGGTGCTGGTGGTCTGGGTCGACGCACAGAAGGCCGCGGCCAACCAGAGCCTGCGCGCCTCGCTGGAGCGGCGCGGCTTCGTCGTCGAGCAGGGCATCGTGCATCAATACGGTTGCGCGCTGTCGGCGCGGAGGTCGCAGGCCCATCCGTTGCAGCTGGCGGCCTGACGCGCTGCTGATTGCGCAACGGCAAACGCCGCTAGAGCATGATCTGGAAAAGTGTGTAGCGGTTTTCCGAAAAGATCATGCTCAAAGCAAAGAGATAGAGCGGGATGACGATTCGAAGAAGAGTCATCCCGCTCGGGTCCCGAAGGGAAACTCCGATGTCCAAGGTACGACGCGCGGTTATTCGCGAATGGATGACGCTGGCGCGCGAGAAACGGCACTCCGGCGAGCAGGCAGCGGCCTTTGCAACGGCGGCGCTGCAGCGGCACGATTTGCCGCGCAGCCGGCGAACGCCGCACGCGATCATCATGCGGTGGCTGTGGCCGCGCACCGGGCGTCCTTGAGCGCCGCCACTTGCAATCAACAGCAGAGCGATCGATGCGTGGCCCGGAGTCTGAACTGTCCCCGCGTGAACCCCGCGGCGCGGACGATCTTGTCGCCGAAATCGCGAGGTCAACGTCCGACGCTGCGGCACGCAGCGCCGCGGCGCTCGCGCTGGTGTGTTGCGACATCATTGCCGGCGAGGGACCCACTGTGGCCGGCCGGGCGCATTTCTCGCGAACGATCGACGCCGCTGACGCCGCGTTATGCGCGCGCATTCTCTGCGTTGCCGGCCGCACCGGGGATTCGGTCAGCCGCGCCGAAGCCGACGCGCTGTTTGCGATCGATGCCGCGGGGAGCGAGCGGTGCGATGACGGATGTTTCGATGACCTGCTCGCGAAGGCGGTGCTGCATCATCTGATGGGCGTGGCCGGCGCCACCATTCCCGGCCGTGAACAGGCGCTGGCTCGCGACAATCCGCTTGCTACCTGGGTAACGGCGATCGCGCTCGCCGGGGAGCCGCGATCCTGGCTCGCGGATCATCTGGACTGGATGAAGCCGTCATCCCCGGCCGCACGCACGATCGATGCCGTGCTTCATATCAATCCGGCAGGACCCCGGCTGCCGCTCGGCGTTCTCTTCAATATGGCGGCGTGAACGTATTTCGTGGCCCCACGGGCGTAGCCCGGATGCGCGCAGCGATATCCGGGGCCGCTCGTCCCGCATGTCGCTTCGCTCATGCGATCGCACCAGCAACTAGCGCGATGTTTTGAGGCTGGCTTTCTTTCGTTCCGGTTTCGGCTTGCGGGATTCCGTCATCGGCCGTACCCGCAACCCGTCCACGAACACATCAAGCAACCTGAGCGCCGTGGTCTGCCAGCCCGGCTGGTCGTGCATGTAGCACATGCCGATCAGCGCGCGCAGCACGTCCTCGGCGCTGATGTCGTTGCGGATCGCGCCGGCCGCGACCGCGCGCGCCAGCAGGGTGCCGATGGCCTTGGTCAGGCGGTCGAACGAATAGGCGTGCAGCTCGCTCGAGCCGGCCGCGACCAGCGCAAGTGCTGCGACCATGCCTTTTTTGGTGGCGACGAATTCGACATTGGCGCGCAGCCAGCGCCGCAGCGCGTCGACCGGCTCGGGCGCGCTCTGCAACTGCTCGGCAAGGTCGCCGAGCTGCTCGACCTCGCGGCGATAGACCGCCTCATACAGCGCCTCGCGGGTCGGGAAGTGGCGATACAGCGTGCCGATGCCGACGCCGGCATGGCGCGCGACGGCCTCGAGGCTCGCCTCGCTGCCGCCGGCCGAGAACACGGCCTTCGCCGCCTCCAGCACGCGCTCGCGATTGCGCACGGCGTCGGCGCGCGGCTTGCGAGCAATTTCTGTTGATGGACCGGCCATTGTTTTTTCTTCTCGCCCTCCCTTGTAAACGGAGGGCGCCTCCGTATATGGCGACCAGCACCCGGCCTGACAAGGCGCGCCGATCACCGATCGGCGGCCACGGGACGGCGTTGCCCTGATTCAACCGACCATACACGGATCGGAGCCCCGCATGAATCTCCCACTCAGTCTCACCATCAACGGTGTCCGCCGGGAAATTGTCCTCGACGACCCCCGCGTCACCCTGCTCGACCTGTTGCGCGAGCGGCTCGACCTCACCGGAACCAAGAAGGGATGCGACCGCGGCCAGTGCGGCGCCTGCACCATCCTGGTCGACGGCCGCCGCATCAATTCCTGCCTCGCGCTCGCCGTCAGCCATGACGGCGCCGAGATCTTGACCATCGAAGGCGTCGCGCGCGGCGATCAGCTGCATCCGGTGCAGGCCGCCTTCATCGCCCATGACGGCTTCCAGTGCGGCTTCTGCACGCCGGGCCAGATCATGAGCGGCATCGGCCTGATCCAGGAGGGGCAGGCCGGCGATGATCCGGAGCGCGTGCGCGAATGCATGAGCGGCAATCTCTGCCGCTGCGGCGCCTATCAGGGGATCACCGAGGCCGTGCTCGAGGCACAGAGCAGTATGACCACTGCAAAACAGAGGCGCTCCGCATGATGAATTTCGATTATGTCAGGCCGGCCAGCGTCGCCGATGCGATCGCGGCGGCCTCCGAAAACGGCGCGACCTATCTCGCCTCCGGCACCAATCTGCTCGACCTGATGAAGGGCGGCGTCAGCCGGCCGAGCCGCCTGGTCGACGTCACGCGGCTGCCCGGGCTCGATCGCATCGAGCATCTGGCCGATGGCGCGTTGCGCATCGGCGCACTGGTGCGCAACGCCGAACTCGCGCACGACGCTGGGTTCGCGCGCAATTATCCCGCGGTGGCCGAAGCGCTGCTGTCGGGCGCATCCGCCCAGCTTCGCAATGCCGCGACCGTCGGCGGCAATCTGATGCAGCGGACCCGCTGCGCCTATTTCTACGACGCCGGCAGCGCCTGCAACCGGCGCTGGCCGGGCGCCGGCTGCGAAGCCTTGAAGGGCGAGAACCGCCTGCATGCGGTGCTCGGCTGGAGCGAAAGTTGCATCGCGACCCATCCGTCGGATTTCTGCGTGCCGCTGGTCGCGCTCGACGCGGTCGTCGAGATCGAGGGCAAAAGCGGCCGGCGCGAGCTGCCGCTCGAGGCGCTGCACCGCTTGCCCGGAGAGACACCGGAGCGCGAGACTGCGTTGGACCGCGGCGACCTGATCGTCGCGCTGCGCCTGCCGGCCGGAGCACAGGCTTTTGCCAAACATGCCCGCTACATCAAGGTGCGCGAGCGCACGTCCTATGCTTTCGCCGTGGTCTCGGCCGCGGCGGCCTTGCGCATCGAGGATGGCAAAATCCGGGACGCGCGGCTCGCGCTCGGCGGCGTCGCGGCAAAGCCATGGCGGACGCGCGAGGCCGAGCAGGTGCTCGCAGGTCGCGCGGCGGATGCGGCCAGCTATCGCGAGGCGGCGCGTGCCGCGCTCGCCGACGCAAAACCGTCCGGCGACAACGCCTTCAAGATCGAGCTCGCGCAACGCATCGTCGTGCGCGCGCTCACCCTTGCTGCCGCAGGCACGCCGGATCGTATCCCCGCGCTGCCGGGCTCTCCCTTCTCATCCGTTGCAGGAGCGTGACGCATGACAGCTGAACTCAATCTGACCCGCGACCCCGCCCATCTCCGCCATGGCTCGAATATCGGCCAGCCGCTGACCCGCACCGAGGGCGTGCTCAAGGTGACCGGCAAGGCCCGCTATGCCGCCGACAATCATCCGCCCGGCATGGCCTATGCGGTGATCGCGACCAGCTGCATCGCGCGCGGCCGCGTCACCGCGCTCGACGTCGCCGCCGCCAAGCGCCACCCCGATGTCATCGACGTGATGACGCCGGCGCACAAGCCCGAGCTGGCGGAAGACCCGGACGCCAAGGGCAATCCGTTCGCCTTCCGCATGGAGCTGTTGCAGAGCGACGAGGTGCGCTACGCCAACCAGGCGATCGCGGTCGTGATCGCCGAGACGCTGGAGGCCGCGACCGAAGGCGCTGCGCTGCTGTCGCCGCGCTATCAGGTCGAGATCGCGCGCGTCGGCCTCGACGCCGGCGAGGCCTATGCACCGCCGGTGGTCGGCATCGGCAATCCCGCCGAAGTTCGCCACGGCGACATCGATGCCGGCCTCGCCGCGGCCTCGAAGCTGACAGATGCAACGTATGAGACGCCGGCGCAGTATCACAACGCGATGGAGCCGCATGCGATCGTCGCGGTGTGGGACGGCGACCGTCTGTTCATCGATACGCCGAGCCAGGGCATGGCAATGGCGCAGATGCGGATCGGTGGGCTGTTCGGCATTCCGCCGGCGAATATCCACATCAATAGCCCGTTCCTCGGCGGCGGTTTCGGCTCCAAGGGCCTGGTCTCAGGCCCGCAGGTGCTCGGCGTCATGGCGGCGAAGCTGGTCGGCCGTCCGGTCAAGCTGGTGCTGCGACGGAGCCAGATGTATGGCCCGGTCGGCCATCGTTCAGCGACCCGGCAGCGCATCCGCATCGGCACCGACGATGCGGGCCTGTTGACAGCGCTTGATCACGAGGCGCGCATTGCGACCTCGAGCTTCGACGATTTCTACGAGCCCGCTGCGGACGCCTCGCACACGCTCTACGCCAGCCCTGCGATCCGCACCGCGCATGAAGCGGTGCGCGTCGACACCGGCACGCCGCTGTTCATGCGCGCGCCGGGCGAGGCCACCGGATCGATTGCGCTGGAGAGCGCGATCGACGAGGCGGCGTTCGCCTGCGGCATCGATCCGCTGGAGTTCCGGCTCAAGAACTACGCCGAGGTCGAGCCGACCACCGGCAAGCCGTTTTCCTCCAAGGCGCTGTGGCAGTGTTACGCGAAGGCCGCCGAACGTTTCGGCTGGGCGGGACGTCCATTGCAACCGAAGCAGATGCGCGACGACAGCGGTTTTCTGGTCGGCTGGGGCATGGGCACCGCGACGTTCCCCGCGCTGATGTTCCAGGGCAATGCCCGCGCCGTGATCCGCGCCGACGGGCGCGGCGTGATGGAGAGCGGCGCGCATGACATGGGGCAGGGCGCCTGGACCGCGCTGACCCAGATCTCGGCCGACGCGCTTGCCCTCGACCTCGATCAGATCGCGTTCCTGTCGGGCACGTCGGACCTGCCGGATGCCGGCATCGCCGGCGGCTCGGCGCATACCGCAACGGTGGGCGCCGCGATCCACAATGCCGGCGCGGCCGTGATCGCAAAACTCGCCGAGCTCGCCACCTCCGACCAGCGCTCGCCGCTGTTCGGCGCCGGCAATGCCGGCGTGGTGGCGCGCGCGGGGCGACTCTATCGCCGCGACGACGATGCGCGCAGCGAAAGCTATGCCGACATCCTGACGCGCGCCGGCGTTGCCGAGGTCGAGGCCAGCGGCACCGGTGCGGCCGATCCCGCGGCGCAATCGCGATATGCGATGCACGCGCATGGCGCTGTCTTCGCCGAGGTCAAGGTCGATCCCGAGCTCGGCCAGATCCGCGCCACCCGGCTGGTCGGTGCGTTCGCCGCCGGCCGCATCATCAATCCGTTGATGGTGCAGAGCCAGCTGCGCGGCGGCATGATCTGGGGCCTCTCCTTCGCGCTGCATGAGGAAGCGGTGATGGACAAGCGATCAGGCCGCATCCTCAACGCGAACCTCGCCGAATATCATGTGCCTGTTAATGCCGACGTGCCGCCGATGGAGGTGATCACGGTCGACGAGCACGATCCGCACGTCAATCCGCTCGGCATCAAGGGCGTCGGCGAGATCGGCATCACCGGCAGCGCTGGTGCAGTCGCCAACGCCGTCTGGCACGCGACGGGGATCCGCGTACGGAATTTCCCGATCAAGATCGAGGAGCTGGTGATGGGGTTGGGAAGTTAGCGGACGTTCCGCGAGAATTGTCCTCGGCGTCGTCCCGGCGTAGGCCGGGACCCATAACCACAAATGTAAGTTGTGACGCGGCGCTGGGGCCTCAGCCTTCTTCAACAACACGACCCTGTGGTTATGGGTCCCGGCTCCCGTGCGCAATTGCGCACTAGGCCGGGACGACGAACGGAGAGAGCGAAGCCTTACCCCGCCGCGGTCACGCAATTCACCCACAGCACCACGGCCTTGGCATCATCAGCCGGGTTGGAAAACCGGTGCGGGCGGCGGCTGGCGAATCTGAAACTGTCGCCCTGCTTCAGCGTCCAGGTTTCGGTGTCAACTGTGAGCGTCATCTCGCCCTGAAGCACGAGGCCGGCCTCTTCGCCGTCATGGGTGTAGAACTCGTCGCCGGTGTTGCCGCCGGGCTCGAGATGCACCAGGAACAGGTTGAGCCGGCTCTCGCTGCCGGCCGGGCTCAGCAATTGCTTCGAGATTCCGGTGCGCCACAGTTTCAGCTCGGCGCGCTGGACCTCGCGGGTCACGACGCCGCCGGCGCCGTCGTCGCGCGGCGTCGCGCCGAACAGCGCGGCGATGCCGACGCCGAGCACGTCGGCCAGTGTTGCCAGCACACGCAGCGAGGGCGACGACAGGCCGCGCTCGATCTGGCTGATGAAGCCGATCGATAGATCGGTGCGTGCGGCGACCACCTCCAGCGACATCTGCTTGCTGCGGCGCAGGTCGCGGATGCGGCGGCCGACCGCAAGATCCATCGCCGGCTCGGCCGGTTTCCCGACCGGTTTTTTGGCGGCGCGGCGTGCCGTCGCGGGCTTGCCTGCCGCGCCTTTGCGCATTCTCTTGCCGCCGCTCACGTCAGTCCGCTTCCTTCATGTGCATGAAAACCGCTTGCATTGGCCGCGGTTTCGTGACCACAATTTCATATTGGTGAAAATAGGCCGGAACGGCGTCGCCCGCAACCAAAACCGCTCTACAGCGGACGACGCGGCGCCGGCGGCCAGCTTCGGGAGGTGTTGCGATGTCGTTTCAGCGTCTCGTCCAGGCCGCGGTCGCGGTGCTCGCCCTTGCCTTGAGCGCACCGTCGCAGGCGCAGCAGGTGCTGAAGGTCGGCTCGACGCCGACCGGCATCCCCTTCACCTTCCTCGACACCAAAACCAACTCGATCCAGGGCATCATGGTCGATCTCGCCACCGAGATCGGCAAGGATGCCGGCTTTTCCGTGCAGATCGAGCCGATGCAGTTCTCGGCGCTGATCCCCTCGCTGACCGCGAACAAGATCGACATCATCGCGGCCGCGATGTTCGCCACCGCCGCGCGCAAGGAGGTGATCGATTTCTCCGATCCCGTCTATAGCTATGGCGAGGGTCTCGTGGTGCCGAAGGCCGACACCAAGGCTTACACCTCGCAGGAAGATCTGAAGGGCACTGTGGTTGGCGCCCAGGTCGGCACCGCCTTCGTCGACGCGCTGAAGAAGACCGGGCTGTTCAGCGAGGTCAAGGTCTACGACACCATTCCCGATATCCTGCGAGACGTGAATGCCGGCCGCCTCAAGGCCGGCTTTGCCGACTATCCGATCCTCGCCTACAATCTGCAGCAGGGCAATTTCGCCGACGTGCGGCTGGTCGACGGCTACAAGCCCGTGACGGTGGGCACGGTCGCGATCGGCGTCCGCAAGAGCGACACCGAGCTGCTCGCCAAGATCAACGCCTCGCTGGCGAAGCTGAAGGCCAACGGCACGATCGCAAAGATCCTCGAGAAATGGGGCCAGAAGGCCAGCGCTTCGTGAGAGCGTGTGTGCTCCGAAGTGATCCGTCATCCTGAGGTGCGAGCGGAGCGAGCCTCGAAGGGTCGACGGCCACCAGCCGGGCCGTGCATCCTTCGAGACGCGGCGAAGACGCCGCTCCTCAGGATGACGGTAGTAATACTCGAGCACGTGACGGGACTGGATACGACTAGTCGATGCAAAAATTCTTCCATGACGCCGTCGAGTTCGTGCCGATCCTGCTGCAGGGTGTCTGGCTGACCATCGTCGTCACGATCGGCTCGCTGGTGCTGTCGACCGTGCTCGGGCTGGTGTGGGCCTTGATGCGGGTGTCCGGCATTCGCATCCTCACAGGCCTCAGCGCCGTGCTGATCAACGTGATCCGCGGTATCCCGATCATCGTGCTGCTGTTCTACATCTATTTCGTGATGCCCGATTTCGGTATCGCGCTCTCGGCGCTGCAGGCCGCGATCATCGGGCTCGGCATCGCCTATTCGGCCTATCAGGCGGAAAACTTCCGCGCCGGCATCGAGGCGATCGACAAGGGGCAGATCGAGGCGGCGCAGACCATCGGCATGGGCTGGTGGCTCACGATGCGCCGGGTGGTGCTGCCGCAAGCGGTCAGGATCATCCTGCCGCCCTACGGCAACATCATGATCATGATGCTGAAGGATTCTTCGCAGGCCTCGACGATCACGGTCGCCGAGCTCGCGCTGCAAGGCAAGCTGATCGCCTCCTCGACCTTCAAGAACACCAGCGTGTTCACGCTGGTGGCGCTGATGTACCTCACCATGAGTATTCCGCTCATCCTGCTGGTTCGGCACTTCGAGAACAAGGCGAACCGCAAATGATCGAGCTTCGCGACGTGCACAAGAGCTTTGGCAAGGTCGAGGTGCTGAAGGGCATCACCGCCTCGGTCGCCAAGAGCGAGGTGGTCTGCATCATCGGCCCGTCCGGCTCCGGCAAGTCGACCATCCTGCGCTGCATCAACGGGCTCGAGAGCTATGATCGCGGCGAGATCAGCGTCGAGGGCGCGCGCGTCGACCAGGGCGACCGCTCGATCGTGGCGATCCGCACCCAGGTCTCGATGGTGTTCCAGCGCTTCAACCTGTTCCCGCACCGCACCGCGCTCGAGAACGTCATCGAGGGGCCGCTTTATGTGAAGAAGGAGCCGCGTGAGGCGGCGATCGCGCGCGGCCGTGCACTGCTCGCGCAGGTCGGGCTTGCCGACAAGGCCGAGGTGCACCCGCCGCAATTGTCCGGCGGCCAGCAGCAGCGAGTCGCGATCGCGCGGGCGCTGGCGATGCAGCCGAAGGCGATCCTGTTCGACGAGCCGACCTCGGCGCTCGATCCGGAGCTGGTCGGCGAGGTGCTCTCGGTGATGCGCAAGCTCGCCGACGACGGCATGACCATGGTGGTCGTCACCCACGAGATGGGCTTCGCCCGCGACGTCGCCGACCGCGTGCTGTTCATCGACGGCGGCGTCATCGTCGAGCAGGGCGCCGCCAAATCCGTTCTCAACCAACCGCAGCACCCGCGCACCCAGGACTTTCTGCGCCGCGTGCTGCATCCGCTGTGATCAGCCGGAGTTCCAACGCATGGGCTTTGCCTCTATTGTCTCCGCACAAGCGGTCCACCTCTCCCCTTGTGGGAGAGGTCGGATTGCATCGTCAGATGCAATCCGGGTGAGGGGTGACGCTCTCTCGTGGGACCTGAACCCCTCACCCGGCGCTGCGCGCCGACCTCTCCCTATGGGAGAGGTCAAACGCCGGTCCCGACCATGACCTTACCGACCCGCCTGCCGCTGCCACCGAGCCTCTACGCCGACACCGCGGTGGAAGCGACACCAACGCCTCCGCTTACGACCGACAAAAGCGTGCCGGTCGCGATCATCGGCGGCGGCTTCACCGGTCTCTCCACTGCGTTGCATCTCGCCGAGCAGGGCGTGCTTGCGACCGTGCTGGAGGCGCAGGAGCCGGGCTGGGGCGCGTCCGGCAACAATGGCGGGCAGACCAATCCCGGGCTGAAGCACGACCCCGATCAGATCGAGCAGGATTTCGGCGCCGATCTTGGCCGCCGCATGATCGACTTCTCCTACGGCACCACCAATTTCACGCATGAGCTGATCCGCCGCTACCAGATCCCCTGCGAGGCGCGGCAGAACGGCACGCTGCGCGCCGCCTACAATGAGGCCAGTGCGGCGGCGATCGCGACGACGGCACAGCAATGCATCCGGCGCGGTATGCCGGTGAAACTGCTCAACGCCGCCGAAATGCGCGAGATGACCGGCAGCGATCGTTATCTCTGCGCGATGCTGGATGCGCGCGGCGGCGACCTGCATCCGCTGAGCTATGCGCGTGGCCTGGCGCGTGCCGCGATCGGCGCCGGCGCCGCCGTCCATGGCGAGACGCCGGCGCTGTCGTTGCGCCGCGACGGCGGAAGCTGGCGGATCGAGACCCCGCGCGCGGTCGTGCATGCCGACAAGGTATTGCTCGCGACCAATGGCTTTACCGATGATCTGTGGCCGGCGCTTCGCCGCACCATCGTGCCGGTGTTCTCCTCGATCGCGGCGACTGCGCCGCTGTCTGAGGCGGTCGCAGCCGCGATCATGCCGACGCGGCCGGTGCTCTACGAGAGCGGCCACATCACGGTCTATTACCGCATCGACCAGCACAATCGGCTCTTGATGGGCGGCCGCGGCCCGATGCGCTGGATCATGGGCCCGTCCGACATCTCCTATCTGATCCGCTACGCTGAGCGGCTGTGGCCGCAGCTCAAAGGCGTCAGCTGGACCCATGGCTGGAACAGCCGCCTCGCCATCACCGCCGATCATTATCCGCATGTCCACGAGCCCGCCGAGAACTTCTTGATCTCGCTCGGCTGCAACGGCCGCGGCGTCGCGCTTTCGACCGCGATGGGCGCGCAGCTTGCCCGCCGCCTGATCGGCGGTTCCAAGGCCGAGATCGACATGCCGATGACGGGCATCAAGCCGATCCCGATGCATGCGTTCTGGCGCGTCGGCGTGACTGCGGCGGTGCTGACGGGGCGGGTGCGGGATAGGCTCGGGGTGTAGCTTCGCGCTATCGCGTTCCAGCATTGCCCAGATGCGCTCTGAAGAACGCAACGGCTTCCGCGTACAAGCGCTGATGAAACGCGACCCGATCGAAGCCCGGCGCGTCGGTGCAGATGCGGGCACTCTCCTTCGTCTCTCTCGGCGTGCAGACGGCAAGGAATGAGAAGTGTTTTGCATCCCCCACAAAATGATAGTCGGGCTTGGACGGAAGCCTGTCTTTGACATCAGCAGCGCAGCAGCCGGATAGGCCGTCGGCGTTCTGTGCTGGGTCGGAACTCCACAACTGAACCGGGATCGCCACGCTCTTGAGGTTTTCCGTCGGGAAGACGAACACCGGATAGGGATCGATGATGACCGCGGCCTTGATGCGTGGATCATGGACGACCGGCCCGCTCGGCTTTTCTCCCTCTTCGAGTTCCTTGCAGGCCCGCAAGCTCGACGTCTGGCAGTTCGGCAGGCCCTTGCGGAGATCGGGCTCACCGCCCATCGCGGCGAGGCCAGTGTAGCCACCCCACGAAAAGCCAAACAGACCGATGCGGCCGGCGTCAATGTGTGCCGCGTCCGGCCAGCCTCCGAGCGCGTAGTCGATCGAACGCTTGATGTCGGCGGGGCGCTCGACCATGACGGCAAGGCTGTCGGTGCCGCTGGTGTCGCGCTCGGTGTCGGTTGGATGATTGATCGTCACAACGATGAAGCCGGCATCCGCCAGAGCCTCCGCGGCGTCATGATGACCACCGAGCCATCCGCGCCGGCCGTGCGAGATCACAATCAGCGGCAGTCTGTCTCCCATGATCGGACAGTCGTTCACGCCGAAGAAGGATCTGCCGTCGCGAGCATCGATCTCGTGCGGGGGCTCGGCGCAGGGATGCCATGCCACCCCTCTGATCGCAGGCCCGTCAGCGCCGGCGGGAACATCGAAGTGTCGTAGCCCGGCCGCCTGCGCCGTGGAGACCGCAAGCAACAACAGGGCTGAAAACGCGAAAGAAGGGCAACGCATGGCTATCGCTTGTCGAGAACCCGCAACTCGGCCGTGGCGCTGGCGACCGTCAAATTGTCAGCGTCGATCAGGTCGGCCTCGACGATCATGTCGCGGTCGGTCTGCGAGACGACCTTGGCCTTGGCCGTGATCGGGCCGACGCGCGCCGGCTTGAGAAACCGCGTGGTGAGCGTTTTGGTCACCACGGTCTTGGTTGTGGGAAGCGCTGCGAGGGCGCCGAGGCCTGTAGCCGAATCCAGCATCGCCGCGAGGAAGCCGCCCTGGATCGTTCCATGCCGGTTCGTGAACAAGGGCTGCGCCGCGAAGCGGATCGAGGAGATTTCGCCGTCGAAGCCCAGCCACTCCCGTCCAAGGAGTTGAGCGCCGGGCGGCACGTCTGCACTTGCATCACTCAAGCCGGTCACCTCGGTTGTTGTCCGGCCAAATGTATCAGCCCGCTTGCGGCCTGCAATGTCTCCCGGCGCGCCCGTCGCGAAATGCCAATCACTGAGTTGCGCGACGGCGCAAGCCCGCCACGACGTCGGTGCGATCCAAGGTCGGGAGGAGCCGGGAACCATCTTTGATGTGGACAGCGGTCGAAGTTTCGGGCCATCTTGAGATTGTTGACTATCCCTTAGTGTGCGACCCGCGATGGGGCATTTTCTGTTCCCGGCGTTTGCGTGGAGTGAGCCCGAATTTCCGAATTGATTGCAGCGGACTTGAAAGATTCGTCAGCCGCCGCGACGAACGAACTCCCCGCTGACCTGAAGGCCGACATCCTCGCGATCGGCCGGATTGATGCGGTTCCGACCATCCTCGACGTCGTGTGCCGCACCACGGGCATGGGCTTTGCCGCGGTGGCGCGGGTCACGGAAAGCCGCTGGATTGCGTGCGCGGTCCGGGACAACATCTCGTTCGGACTTGCGCCCGGCGGTGAGCTGGAGGTCCAGACCACGATCTGCGATGAGATAAGGGCGAGCGGACACGGGGTTGTCATCGACCACGTTGCCGAGGACCCGGCTTTTCGCGACCACCGCACGCCGGCGATGTATGGATTTCAGAGCTACATCTCGATTCCGATCGTCCTCGCCGATGGCACATTTTTCGGGACGCTCTGTGCAATCGATCCGCATCCGGCGAAAGTGAACACGTCGGAAGTCGTCAACATGTTCAAGTTGTTCGCTTCGCTGATCGCATTTCACCTGCAAGCGCAGGAGAGGGGCGCGACCAGCGAGGCGGCGCTGCTAAGCCATCGACAGACGGATGAGCTTCGCGAGCAGTTCATCGCGGTGCTGGCGCACGATTTGCGCAATCCGCTCGCCTCGATCGACGCCGGCATGAGGCTGTTGCTGAAGGAGCCGCTCAACGAAAAGTCGACGACCTATGTCGGGCTGCTTCAGAACAGTGTGAAGCGGATGGCGACCCTGATCGACGATGTCATGGACTTCGCGCGCGTCCGTCTCGGCGGCGGCTTCAAATTGAAGCGCAGCGCCGACGCGCAATTGCTACCGGCGCTTGAGCACGTCGTGAATGAATTGCGGGCGGCGTGGCCTGATCGCGTGGTCCAAACCGATTTCGTCATCGATCGGGGCATCAACTGCGATCCCGCCCGGATCGCGCAATTGTTGTCCAACCTGGTCGGCAATGCCCTGAAGCATGGCGATGGCAATTCACCGATCACGGTGTCTGCCGTAACCGACAGCGAGGGCTTTGAGTTGTCGGTCGCGAATGGCGGGGCACCGATCTCTCCAGCTGTCATCGAGAAGTTGTTCCAACCTTTCTTTCGCGTTGCGCACCAGTCCAGTTACGAAGGGCTGGGTTTGGGCCTCTACATCGCCACGGAAATTGCGCGCGCCCACGGCGGCACACTTGAGGTGACGTCCTCCGCCGCCGAAACACGATTCACGTTCCGGATACCTCGCTGCTGATCCGACAGCGTCCGGCCACCTGAGCCGGCTCGCGCGTGAGACGCCATCGCGAAAACGCCAATCACTGAGTTGCCCGACGGCGCAAGCCCCTGCGGCAAAAATATTTCTATTTATCGGAATTGCAACTCGGTGTATGGTCCGTCCGTCTCACCCGATCGAGGGGCGGCTCGCGATCGTCACGAACGTGGTGTGAGATGCGGTGGACGCCGAGCGTGCAACTGACGAGAGCACGCGAGGCGGACGGTGAAGTCGTGTGGTCCTGACGCCCTTGCGGCCGGTGTCTCGTCGCAACACGCGAAGGCGTGATGCGGGGGCGGTGACAAGCAAGCCCAGTCTCGCCGGGGAGAGCACGAAGTAAGCCGTAACCCATCGCGCAGGGAAAGCCGGATTGCTCCGGTTACACCTGTGGTCCTACCCCCGAGCTTTCTACCCTTTGCTCGGGGCCCATGGGTGCGATCGGCACCCGGCTTTCCCTGCGCCCTCTGTTCAAGAGAGGGCGGAACGAGAAGCAAGGCTCGGGCAGAACATGTCGCGAGAACGCGGAAGTTTGTCTCACAAGCGGCACCACACACTCAGTGTCGTCCCGGCCTTGAGCCGGGACCCATAACCACGAATGCGAATTGGCTTGCCGAGCTGAGGCCACAGCTCATCTTAACAACACCTGTGGTTATGGGTCCCTGCTTTCGCAGGGACGACAATTTCAGTGAAGCGTCCGCGATCTCACCCCTCCGCCACGGCATCGCCCCACGGCTGGAACGGTTCGGTGGCGCCAAAGTTGGTGGTGCCGTCGCGCAGCACGAGGCTCGGGCAGGCGAACTTCATCGGCAGGGTCTGGGTGCGGGCCTCCTCGAAGTCGAAGCGGCCGCGCAGCGCGTCGCGCACGGCGGCGGGAAGCCTGACGTTGCCGGTCACCACATTGCCCTCGCTGGTGTCGATCCGCGGGTGATGGATCGCGGCGTCGAGATCCATGCCGAAATCCATCACGAAGGAGAGCAGCTGCGACACAGCGGGCAGGATGCGGCGGCCGCCCGATGCGCCGGCGGCGAGACGGCGGCCGTCGGCGGCCTCCGCCACGACCGGCGTGTAATTGGTCAGGCAGCGCTTGCCGGGCGCCAGCGAGTTCGGTGCACCTTGCGTCGGGTCGAACCACATGATGCCGTTGTTCATGGTCAGCCCGGTGTTCGGCGTCACGAATCGCGAGCCGAAGTTCGACAGCAGGGTCTGTGTCACTGCCGCCATGTTGCCGTCGCGGTCGACCGCCGAGAAATGCGTGGTGCAGGCCGGTGCGATCGCATCCGCCCCGAGCGCGCGGCGGCCGTCGACGTCGCCCATCTCCTTCAACCGCTCGCGATAGGCGGCCCGCAGCGCCTCGGCGTAAGCCGTATAGGTCGCCGCATCCGGACCGCCTTGTGCAGGTTCGAACGCCTTCTGCAGCAGGCCGAGCGTGCGCGCCATGGTCGGACCCGCGGTCATCTCCGGCGTCGCATAGACCGTGCCGCCGCGATAGGGGATCCGGAGCGGCTCGCGCAGATGGGCGCGGAACGACGCGAGATCGCGCACCGACAGCGTGCCGCCTGCAGCCTGGATGTCGTCGGCGATGCTGCGCGCCAGATCGCCCTCGTAGAAATCGCGCGGGCCGGCCGCGGCAAGCTGTGCCATCGAAGCCTTGAGCTTGTCCTGCGGCATGCGGACCTCGGACTTGATGCTCCATTGCGCATTCGGCGGCAGTCCGTCCAGCAGATAGGCCGCGGCGCTGGCGGGATAGCGCCGCAGATCGGCGGCCGAGCTTGCGATCATCGCGGTGGTCCACCAATCGACCAAAAGGCCCTCGCCGGCGAGCTTGACGCTCGGCGCCAGCAGCTCCTTCCACGGCAGTTTGGCGTGGCGGCGATGCGCCTCCTCCATGCCGGCGACGACGCCGGGTACTGCGATCGAGCCGGGGCCGTGCAGATTGCGGTCGTCCTTGACCCGGGCCCAGGGGAACAGGTCGGAGGCCGCGCCGCCGGTCAGCGGATAATCCTCCAGGCGCAGGCCGCCGGGCGCGTGCATGCCGTAATCGATCACCTCGACGCGGTTCTCCTTGGCGCGGTACAGCACCATGCCGCCGCCGCCGCCGGCGCCGCTCATCCAGGGCTCCAGCACGCCGAGCGCGAAGGTGGTTGCAATCACCGCGTCGACGCAATCGCCGCCCGTTGCCAATACCTCCACGCCGACCTCGGCCGCCTTGCGCGACTGCGCCGCGACGATGCCGCCCTTGGCAGAGACGGCGGGCTTGCGGATCACTTGCGAGTTGGAGAACTGGTCGGACATGGCGTTGCTTTCGCTGTTCTTGTTGCGGGCGGGGCACGTTGGCGTAGCATGCCAAGCATGGCACAGTAAGCGCAAGAGAGTGGCACAAGAAGCTCAATAACAAGCAATTCCAGGGAGAGGAAAATGACCGCAGTGAAGCGCGAACGGGACGGCAAGGTCGGCATCCTGACGCTCAACGACCCCGCAAGCCTGAACGCCATGACACCGGAATTGCTCGGCGATCTCGCAGCCGCTGTCGGCGAGATGACCAGCGACACGGGCATCCGCGCGCTGGTCTTGACCGGGGAGGGGCGCGGTTTTTGCTCGGGGCAGAACCTCAAGGCGTTCCAGTCGCTCGGCAACGACATCGTGACCGGCGTGATGACGCATTACTGGCCGGCGATGCGCGCCTTGCGCGAGTGCAGCCTGCCGGTCGCGGTCGCGGTCAACGGCGTCGCGGCCGGCGGCGGCTTCAGCCTCGCGATGTCCGGTGACATCATCCTGGCGGCGCGCTCGGCGAGCTTCATCCAGGTGTTCAGCCGGATCGGCCTGGTGCCCGATCTCGGCTCGACGTGGCTGTTGCCGCGCCTGATCGGCCGCCAGCGCGCACTCGACCTGATGTTGCTGAACGAGCCGCTGTCGGCCGAGCGGGCGAAAGAGTGGGGATTGGTGCGCGAGGTCGTCGATGACGCAAGACTGCTCGATGAGGCGAAGGCGCTCGCCCGCCGCCTCGCCGATGGCCCGACGCGCGCGCTGGTCGCGACCCGCCAGCTGCTCGAGGAGAGCGAGCATGCGAGTTACGCCGACCAATTCCGCCGCGAGATCGAGCTGCAGTCGGTGATCCGCGAAAGCGCCGACGCGAGGGAAGGCCGCCAGGCCTTTGTCGAGAAGCGCAAGGCCCAGTTCACGGGGCGCTAGGCTTTGGTGGTCCTACCCGATTGCAATCGCGACCTTGCCGAAATGCGCGCCGCTCGCCATGTGGGCGAACGCGTCCTTGACCTGGTCGAAGGCGAACACCTTGTCGATCACGGGCTTGACGCCGTGCATGCTGATGCCGTCGCACAGCGCCTGCAAATCTTCGATCGAGCCGACGGTGACGCCCTGCAGCCGCTGCTGCTGCATTACCATCAGCGGCAGCCGGGAGTCCGCCGTTGCCGGACCTGCGAGCACGCCGATGAAGGCGATGGTGCCGCCGATCCTGGTGGCGCGGATCGACTCGTTCAGCGTGCCGACGCCGCCGACCTCGACGACGAGATCGACACCGCGCCCGGTCAGCTCGCGCGCTTTCTTGCCCCAGTCGGGCGTGGTCTTGTAGTTGAGCGTGACATCGGCGCCGAGCTGCTTCAGCCGCACGATCTTGGCGTCGCTGGACGAGGTCGCGATGACACGGGCGCCGCACATCGTGGCGAATTGCAGCGCGAACAGCGAGACGCCGCCGGTGCCCTGGGTCAGCACCGTCTGGCCCGGCTTGATGTCGCCGAGCTTGACCACCGCGCTCCACGCCGTGAGTCCCGCGCAGGGCAGTGCGGCAGCCTCGATGTCGCTGAGATGGTCGGGCGTGCGCACCAGCGCATGCGCGGGAAATACCCGGTACTCGGTCAGCACGCCGTCGACGCTGCCGCCGAGCGCCGCGCGCATTCGCGTCTCGCTCGGTTCGCCGCCGAGCCAGCTTTCGAAGAAGCTGCCGACAACGCGATCGCCGGCCGCGAAAGTCTTCACGCCGGCGCCGACCGCTTCGATGATACCCGCGCCGTCGGACACCGGCACCAGCGGGAATTTCTGGCGCGAGCCATAGCCGCCCTTGACCGTGAGCAGGTCGCGATAGTTCAGCGTCGCGGCCTTCAGGCGTACCAGGACTTCGCCCGGACCGGCCTGCGGAACCGGCTTGTCGACCAGCGCCAACGCGTCGACGCCACCGGGGCCTTGCAACTCGTAACATTTCACGGAGCGTCTCCTGCCGGATGTTGTTGTGACGGGCAGCGCTCCCGGCGCCGCCGCGCATCCGCTCAGCATATGCCAGCCCTGTCATGCGTGGCCAGAGCGTGTGGCGCAGCCGATGGAATGGCGCCCATGTCCGGACGCGTTGGCGCTGCCGAAAAATACCACCAATCTGAGCCGATAATGACGTGACCGAGCGGAGGTGACCATGGCTGCCTTGCTTGAGACGAAGCACAATCTGATTGCCACGTTCGCACGCGGTGTGGTTCGAGCGCTGCTTGCTGTTGCATTGATCTGTTGCAGCGGCGCGATGGCTGCGGCGGACGACAACCTCTATCGCGCGCAGACCGTCGTCACCGGCGAGGGCGAGCCGAACCGGATCATCGGCTTCGGTGCGTGCCTCGAGGACGTCCTGATCAAGGTCTCCGGGCAGCCGATGCTGGCAGGCGACCGCCGGCTTGCCGCGTACAAGTCGAAGGCCAAGGAGTTCGTCAGTGGCTTCGACTATCACGACCAGTATGCCGGCAAGCCGCATCATGACGAGCAGGGCACCCGCGACCGGCCCTATGACCTGACGGTGGATTTCGACGACAAGAAGATCGACGGCATTCTCGGCAAGCTCGGCCTCAAGCCGTGGCGGTCGCGACGGCCGGTGCTCGGCGTGTTCACCGAGATGCAGCACGGCCCGAAGGATTACGTCGTCACCGCTGATGGAACGCAGTCCGATCTGCAGCGCGACGCGCTCGCAGCCGCGGCCGGCAAGCGCGGCATGCGCTTCGTGCTGCCAAGCGCGGCGGCGCTGACGAGCGCCAACGTGGCCGCAGCCGGGCTCCTCAAGGTGACGCCCGCGAAGCTGACCTCGATCGTCGCGCCGCAGGGCGGCGAGGCCACGCTGGTCGGACGGCTGGTTTGGGATGACAAGGATCTCGGCTGGGCGACGCAATGGCAGATGGCGTGGCGCGGCAAGGACTACAAATGGCAGGTCCGCGGGGTCACTTTCGACGAAGCCTTCCGCCGCGGCGTCGGCGGCGCCGCGCAGGTGCTGTCGGGTAACGGCGATCCGGGGCGATCAAAATGAGCTTGCGCGAGCCTGGCGCCGTCATCGCGCTTGAGCGCGGGCTGATCGTTCTACCCGGCGTAGCCGAGCGTCTGCGACGGGTATTCCCCGAACATCGCGCGGTAGTATTGCGAGAAGCGCCCGAGCTCGATGAAGCCTTGTTCGATCGCAACCCTGGACACCGTGGTCTGGTCCGGCGTGCTTTCGCGCAGGATCTCGCGGACCGTGCAAAGCCGCTTGTAGCGCAGGAACGTCACCGGGCCGACGCCGAACACCTCGTGGAAGGCGCGGTGCAGGCTGCGTCGCGACAGCCGAAGCTCGCCGCAGATCTCCGAGACATGGACGGGGCGGGCGCCCGCGGCGTGCAGGTAATCCTCGACGTGGCGTACCAGCCTCATTGCCGACGGCAGATAGCTCGATCCATCTGGAGGCAGCGACGTGATCGCCGTCGCCCTCACGCAGTCGACGATCGCGCGCTTCCAGAATTCGGCCGACGCATCCGACAGCGCGTCCGGATAGCGGGCGAGATGCGAGACGATCTGCGGCAGCCGGTCCGCCCCGACCATGCCGATCGCGGGGTCGGCGCGAAAGTGGTTCTTCGCCTGCCATGTTTCGGCATCGGCGAGCCGCGGGTCACCGCCGAATATGTCGGGCAGATCCGCCATGTCGAAGCGAATTGCGGCATAGGACGAGGCCTTGTGAAACACGCCGTCATGCTCGACCGATGGAGGAATCACCAGCACGTCGGCCGGCTGCATGTCGAAAGCCCAATGCGTGACGCGGTCGGTGGCGTTCAGCAGCATTCCGATGATCAGCTTGTCATCTGCGGACGTGCGCTGGGTGCGAACCCCGACATTGAACGCGCCGATGCTGAGCGAAAAATTGCCGATCCCGACATGAGACAGCGTGCCGCGCAGCCTGCCGCGCTCAAGCTGCATGACCTCGACATGCGAGCCTTTGACGGCGTCGTGAAGTCCCTCGAAGCCGTCGAGCTCGCCGGTGCTAACCGTCAGATGCTCGCCCATATCCACGCCCACAACTGTAGCGCGATTAGTTCACGAATACCAAGTATTCGACGTCAGAAGAAAGTGCGCCCGCGACAACTTGCCCAGATTGATTTGATTCGCGTGGCGAGACCATGATCTCGTTCTACAAACGTGCGGATTTTCGCTCGTTTTGCGCTGCGAGGCAATGCGGACGATGGCGCCGGATTGACGCGCTTGGCACGTCTTTGCGCCGGGACGGCGCCTTGAGGACAGGATTGGCGTCAAGATTGGCGAAGGGTGCGCGTCAAACGGGCAGCGCGTCAGGCAATCGCTTGATCTCAAAGCGAAATGCGATGCCCCGTCACGGGAGCGTGAAGCTCCGGTGGCTAGGCCGCCATCAGTTGCTCAAGCGCAACAGCCTGCTCACGGGTCTGGAATGCGATCGCGGTATGCGTAAAGCCGGACGAGGCCTGGGTCTGCGCAATGTGATTGAGGACCTCAGTGCCCTTGACCACGTGAAGGTCCATTCCGGGGCCGGCCGGGAAAATGCCCAGCACGACGTCGTAGGCCTCGACGATGGCCTTCAAGGCGCCGCCCTTGTCTTCCGAAGCGTCGATGAAGATACGAACATCCGCTGCGATACTACGAAGTTCGTCAAAGTCGATCACTGGAAGTCTCCCATACGCAACGCACTCATCGATCCTAGCTACAACTTGCTTACTGAAACATAAATTACGGCCGGTTCCTTCATGCACCCAGCGGTGGATGACCCGTATTTCGATCCGCGCGGCCGCCGCGCTCTCGGGCTGCCGCCGCTAGGCTCCGGTTGGCGGCCTGCGCCTTACAATGCGTTTGACCGGCGCATGGGCCGGCATGGCATTGTCCGACGGATCGCCCATGTGGGGAATGCGCTGCTCGATATGCGCCACGACGCGGAAGAAGGCATCCAGTGCCCTGGTGTCGAGGCCGGCCGTGAGGTTGTCATGCCGGCGCAGGATTTCGTCCAGGCTGCGGTCGAGCAGCGCCACGCCGAGTCTGGTCAGCCGGATCTCGGTCCGGTTCCGGGCGCTGCCGCGGACCGGCGTCAGCTCGATCAGCCCCTTCTTTCTGAGCGACGTCGTCTCGCGGCTGACGACCGCCTTGTCCAGTTGCGCGTTGGTCCAGATGTCATAGGCGCTGGCCGGCTCGTGCTCCCTGAGAAAGGACAGCACCCGCCATTCCGCGAGCGATACGCCGTAGGCTTGCGGAAAGAAGGCATTGGCATTGGCGCGCAGCTTCGCGACCAGGCTCGACAGCACCGTCGGCACGTAGCGCTCGAAGTCGATCACCAGTTCCGAGCGCGCGTTTTCGCGCGGGGCAGGGGCCTTGGTACGATGTTTGGCAGTCCGAGTTTTCATTCTTTCACGAGTTGAGAGCGTGCGATCAGGACCAGCACCGCCGCGACGAGCAGAACGCTGGAGACCACTAGGAATCCGGTGGTGAAGCTGCCGGAGGCGTCCTTGGCGCGTCCGATCACGATCGGGATCGTGGCGCCTCCGATGCTGCCGATGGTGCTGACCAGGCCGATCGCGCCCGGCGCGCTCTGCCGCGACATGTAGGACTGCGGGATGGTCCAGAACACGGCTTGCGTACCATAGACACCGACATTGGCAACCATGAAACCGACGATGATCCAGAGCGGCGACGTTGAAAAGGCGGCAATTGCGAAGCCCGATGCGGCGATCACGAAGGTCATCGCGGCATAATAGAAGCGCTCGCCGACATGATCGGAGTGCCGCGACAACACGATCATGCCGATCAGGCCGGCGACCGGCGGGATCGCGGTCACGAAACCGACCTGCGAATTCGGCAGGCCGAAGGATTTGATGATTTGCGGCAGCCAGGGAAACAGCGACGCCAGCCCGCAGAACAGGCCGAAATTACACAGGCCGAACAGCAGCACCATCGGCTTGGTGATGGTCCTGAGCACGCCCTCGGCATGCACCACGCCGGTTGCCTTGGCGTCGCGCTCGAGCGCGCCGATCAGCCAGTTGCGTTGCGCGGTCGACAGCCAGCTCGCCTGCTGCGGCCGGTCGGTCAGATAGAAGATGCCGACGATCCCCAGAGCGATGGGCGGCAGGCCTTCGAGGATGAACAGCCATTTCCAGCCGGAGATGCCGAACGTCCCATTCAGCTCGAGGATGGCGCCCGAGATCAGCGAGGCGAAAATGTAGGAGATCGGCACCGCATAATTGAACATCGCATTGTAGCGGGCGCGGTAGCTGAACGGAAACCACAGGCTCAGCAGCAGCATGACGCCGGGAAACAGGCCGGACTCGGCAATGCCGAGAAAGCCGCGGAATGCATAGAGGCTGAGCGGGCCCTGCGTGAAGGCCATCAGCACCGTGGCAATGCCCCAGAGGATCGCGATCCGCGTCAGCGTGACGCGTGCGCCGTATTTGCTGAGGATGAGGTTGCTCGGGATCTCGAAGATGGAATAGGTGAAGTACATGATGCCGACCGCGATGCCGAACATCTCGGCATTGAGCCCGAGCTCCTTGTTCATTTGCAGCGCGGCAAAGGAGATGTTGCCGCGGTCGAGGATGGCGAGAAAGTACATCGCCATCACGAACCACATCAGGCGCAGCGCAACCTTGCGGATCGTGGTGCGTTCGATCTCCGGATCGGCGGTCGTTATCGCCGCTTTGTCCATCACGACTTCGGTCATTCCGGTTTCCCCCGATTCTTTTTGTTGATAGTCGCTTTATGCGGGCAGGCAGACCTCCAGCCGGTCGCCTGCCACACGCACCGGATAGGTCTGGATGTCGATCTCGACCGGACTGGTCAGCGCCTCGCCGGTCTTGATGTCGAAGCGGCCCATATGCAGCGGGCATTCGATCTCGCAACCGTCCAGAACGCCGTCGGAGAGCAGCGCCTCCTCATGGGTGCAGATGTTGCTAGTGGCGTAATACTCGCTGCCGACGCGATAGAGCGCGATGTGGTGGCCGGCGATTTCGACGCCATATGGTTCGCCTTCGTTCAGCTCGCCAAGCGTTGCGGCCGCGTGCCAGGTGCCTTGGTCTGCCATTGTGCCCTCTCAAATGCTGTAGAAATCGAGAACGGTCGGGACGCGGTCATTGACCAGCGTGATGATCTTGCGCGCGATCTTCCAGGTCTCGCCTTCACGTCGCAGCGTGTGCTGATAGCGTCCGTGGCGCAGATGCTCCTTTGCCACGCGCGGGTCGTAGACGTGGACGGAAAACACCGCGTGGCAGATGATCTGTTCAGGTCCGGCTTCGGACGCTTCCAGGTTCGAGATCTGGTGCACCGTGCGCGGCAGCGGCAGCGCGGTGATCGATTTTCGCGACTCGATACGCGCGATCCGCTCTTCGAGCCCGCGCCGGGCATCGTGATAGAGCAGCGAGACCTGCGTGTTGGGATCATTGGTGGTGGTGTACTCGTCAAGCCACGCCGGCACCCAGTAGACGGCATCCTCGCTGTACATCGCGACCCAATCGGCCCATTCGCCGGCGTCGAGCAGGCGGGCCTCGCGGAAGATGGTCGCGGATGCGATCGCGTGGGCATCCGTTTCCCTGATTGCATCGGCAGCCATCACGCCGTCTCCCCCGCGGCGTGCCGCAACAGCCTGCGCCACTCGCGATAGCCGGGATGGAAGTTCGTCTCGCCGCCGAAGCTGGTGGGGCCGAACGACCATTCGGACGGGGTGATGCCGAGCTCGCTTGCATGCGCGCTCTCGCCGCGGCCGACGTCTGCAATGCCGCGCAGATAGCCTTGCGTCGGTGCCGCGGTCGCCGCGTCGTAGCCGGTCTGGCAGAACTCATACATCACGTTGTCGTCCGAGCTTGCGAGCCCGGAAGCGTTGAAGAAGTCCTCGTAATTGCGAATCCGAAGCGTGCGCGCCGCGGCGCTTTCGCCGACCGGAGCCAGGCAATGCGACACCATCTCGGTCTTGTCGGGCGCCAGCGGCCGCCAGGTCCGCACCTGCGCGGAAAGGATGTCGATGACCTGCAGGTTCGGAAAAATCGTGAGGTTGCGCTGGCGAAGCATCCATTTGGCGCGGGTGCTGCCGACGCGCTGCCGCACGGCGTCGAGACGCGCCGGATCCATGCCGAGCGGCCGGCCGTAGAGCTGGGTGCGCTTGATCGACCAGTTGACGGCGTGGCCGTAATCGAAGCTGAAGCTGCCTTGCCCCTCTTGCTCGCCCTCCGGCTCCCCGGTGAATCCGGCGTCCGGTCCGGCGGTGGCATTGCGCTTCTTCAGGATATCGACGTAGGAGCTGTGCGTGGTCGCGAAGTGATAGTAGTCGAGGCCGTTCTCGAATTGCAGCTTCCAGTTTGCGTCGAACGTATAGGTGCTGGCGCCCGGCACGAACTCGACTTCACCGCTGTCGCTCTGGTCGATGATCAGGTCGAGGAAGGCGCGGGTGTCGCCGAGAAACTCCTCCAGTTGCGGAACGTCGGCCGACAGGCTCGCGAACAGGAAGCCGCGATACGAGCCAAGGCGTGCAACCGGGAGCAGGTCATGGTTCTGGTTCGAGAAGGACGGCGGATACTGCCCGCTCGCTTCCTCCGTCACGGAGATGTTGCGGCCGCTCGAATCGTAGGCCCAGCCGTGATAGCGGCAGACGTGGAATTTCTGCCGGCCCTGTTTGAAGGGACAGACGATCGTTCCGCGATGCCGGCAGGTGTTGAGGAATGCGCCAACTTTTCCGTCGGCGCTCCGCATCACCAGAATGGGGTGCCGGCCGATATGGGTGGTGACGAAGTCGGTGGGCCGGGCGACCTAGGATTCCAGGCCGATGAAATTCCACGTGGCCTCGAAGATGTGGCGGAGCTCGGCGTCGAACACGGCGGGATCGGTGAAGATCCGGCGATCGACCTCGAAGACGCGCTCGGCAGGCCGGTCGACGACGAGCCGAGAAATCTCGCTCAGCCTTGCCGCATGGTTCTGCGAAGCAGTGCTCATCACGTCCTCCCTTCGACGTACCGCCGGCTGCGCAAGGAGCGGACGAACCCCGAGGGTCGCCCGCAGTATCTTTGCAGCTTCATGGCTCCCGTCCTTCGCGGCGGGAACAGCCGGCTTGATCGCCAATCTTGGAATGACTCCATAGTTGTCATGACAACTATCGTCAAGCCGATTGGTTCGCCGAGAGACCGGGCAGGACGTGGTGGTGCCAGACGGCCATCGGGAGTGGGGATTGGAACGCAGCAAATCCGGTCGGTGCGTATGGCTTGAGCTCGGAACGTTGGCTCCGTCAGCGTTCAGCTCTTGCGCGCCGGCGCGGTCAGGATAATTCCCTCATCGATCAGGGCGCGGCAGATCTTCTTCAGCACGGCAATCGCTTCACGCGTTGCCCGGCTGACCGGCCGCCCGCGCGGCAGCGCCAGCACGCGCTCGGCGCGCATCCACGGCAACAGCGCTGCCGACAGCGTTCCGGCAGCCACCTCCTGATGAATTCCGGAGAAGGGCAGCAAGGCATAGCCGAGGCCCGAGGCCACCATGCGCTTCATCGGCGTGCTGTTGTCGACCCGTACCGCGCAGAGCATTGTCGACGGGAACGGGTTGCGGCTGAGCGGGGCCACAGCGGATGGCAGGGCGTCGAACTCCTTTCGGCTGAGCTTGCCGCGCTTCAGCAGCGGATCGCGCGACGGTCCGATCAGGAACACCTGCTCGACAACCAGCGTTTCATAGTCGAGGTGATCGTTGGGGGAGGGCGTCGTCACGATCGCCAGATCGAGCTCACCCCGCAACAGGCGTTCGGATGCGTTCTCCGTCAGGCCCTCACTCAACTCGAGCCGCACGCGCGGAAACTGCTTCACGAATATCTGGGCAAGCGGTGCGTAGAGGATGTCGCCGAGACTCGGTGGCGCGCCGATCCGCACGGTACCGCTGGGCTCGCGGTTCTCCGTGCGCACTTCGGCCTTGATGTCGTCGATTGTGCCAAGCAGCCAGCGCCCTCGCGCGAGCAGCACCTTGCCGGATTCCGTGACGGAGACACCGCGCGCACCGCGCTCGAGCAACGCGCCGCCCAATTCGTCCTCGAGTTCCTTGACGTGGCGGCTGAGCGCCGACTGGGCGACATTCAGCGTGCTCGCTGCGGCGGCGAAGCCGCCACGCTCGGCGACGGCAACGAAATAGCGAATCTGCCGCAAGTCCATGATGGGGGCTCCATCTCAAATCGAGATGGATACCATATCAAACATATTCTTGTGAGATACCAAAAAGAGAGCAGTCTCTTGCCAACGATCAAACGGAGGAGAGACGAGGATGGGTATCGCCCCCGACGAGGCACGCCAGACGTCCGTATTCATCGCCGGTGGCGGGCCGGTCGGCCTTGCGATGTCACTGCTGCTCGATCGCTTCGGCATCGACTGCGTGGTGGTCGAGAAGAGCCCGACGACGACAGATCATCCCAAGTCGCGCGGCTGCTGGGTCCGCACCATGGAGATCTTCCGGCAGTGGGGGATCGAGCAGGCGATCCGCGACCGCGGCCTGCAGGACAATTCCGACATGTTCGTGTTCCTCGACAGCATCGCGGGTCACGAGTTCGGCCGCACTCGTCCCGAACCGAATGTCGGCCATACCCCAGCCTGGAAGAGCCTGGTCGCCCAGGACGCCGTCGAGGAAGAAATTCTGCGGGTGGTCGGGAAGTCCAAACACGCCACCGTCCTGTTCAACACCGCCTGTGAATCGTTCGAGGAGACCAACAGCGGCGTCAGCGTCACGACACGTTGCCAGAAGACCGGCGGCGTGACGCAGTGGACGGCGACCTATTTGATCGCCGCCGATGGCGCCGGCAGCCAGACCCGACGCAGCGCGGGGATCGATATGGTCGGACCGTCCACGCTGGCGGTGATGTCGAATGAGTACTGGCGGGCCGACCTGTCGCAGCTGCCAATCGCGCGCGAAGCCGCCGGCTTCATCATCATCCCGGACAAGCCCGATCTGCCGCGCGCCGGCATCCTGAACACCAATGGCAGGGATCGCTGGTTGACCGTGACCCAAATCGGCCAGACCAAGGACGATCGCGAGCGGCCGTGGACCGACCAGGAGTTCATCGAGATCGCGCGCGGTCATGTCGGCATTCCGGATCTCGATGTCACGCTTCTGAACCGCTCGATCTGGCGCGTCAGCATGCAGGTGGCCGAGAGCTTTCGAAAGGGCCGGGTATTCCTCGTCGGTGACTGCGCGCACCGCTTTCCGCCGACCGGCGGCTTTGGCCTGAACTCCGGTGTTCAGGACGCACACAATCTCGCCTGGAAACTTGCCTTTGTGCTGAAGGGCCTGGCGGATGAGAAGTTGCTCGACAGCTATTCCAGCGAGCGCCGCCCGATCGCGCAGTCCAATGCCAATTTCAGCTATGGGAACAGGTTGCGATTTGGCCTGACGGACGACGCCGTGCGATCGCGAAATCCGGACCGGATCAAGTTCTGGATCAACGATATGGACAATCATCTGCACAGCATCGGCCAGAACCTCGGCCACAATTACGAGGAGGGCGCGGTAATCCCCGATGGCACCGTCGCGAAGGCGCTGAACTCCCGCTACTACACGCCGACGGACCGTCCCGGCGCCCGCTTTCCGCATATGTGGCTCGAGCCGTCGCGCAAGAAATCGACGCTCGACTGGTTCGACAAGGAGTTCACCGTCGTCACGGGGCCGCTCGGCAACGACTGGCTGGAGGCGGGAAAGCAGGTATCCGAGAAGACCGGCTTGCCGCTGTCGTTGAAGCAATTGCCAGCGGCGGACCCGGCGGACGGATTCCAGTTGGGCATGCGCGGCGCCGTGCTGGTGCGCCCCGATGGGCATGTGGCGTGGCGCATGCCGTGGCTGCCGTCGGATCCGGCGAAGGAATTGGCCGGCGCACTTTCAACGTTGCTGCATTAGCGGGGGCTCCCATGCAATCGTTCGAATCCAACGGCGTCGTCACGGCGTATGAGAAAATCGGACGTGGCGATCCGCTCGTGCTGCTGCATGGCGGTGAGGCCGATCATGCGATGTTCGACGGCCTTGCGCCTCTGTTGGCCGCGCATTTCACCGTAATCGCCTATGATCAACGCGATTCCGGTGCCACCAAAAATTCTCCGTCGTCCTATTCGTTGGCCGATCTGGCCGATGATGCCGCGGCCTTGATCAAGGGGCTCGGCTACGATCGTGCCCATGTCCTGGGAACCTCGCTGGGCGGCCTGATCGCGCAAGTGTTGGCGGCCCGCCATCCCGACAGGATCGACCGCCTGATCCTGGGCAGCACCTGGAAGGTCAACAAGAGTCCACTGGACGTCAATGCGGCTGCGTTCCGCACGCTCGCGTCCTATCGGGCGGACACCGTCGCCAACGCACCGGAGATTGCGGAGTTCTTCTTTCCGCCGGATTGCCTGCGCGCGCGGCCCGAACTGATCGACATCTTCCGGGGCTCCAGCCGCGACGACGGCCAGAAGGCGCGGCGTGGCGCGATGCTCGCGCAGCCCGTCTCCGCCGATCTGGCCACCTTCGATCGTCCGACGCTTCTGCTGGCAGGCGGCGACGACCGGCTGATCCCGAATGCCGAGACATTTGCACTCGCTCGCGATCTTGCGTGTGTCGAGACGACAACCATCGCGAACGTCGGCCATGTCGCGTCGATCCAGGCCCCCGAGCGGGTGGCGGAGGCGGTGACGGCATTCCTGAATTCAAAAAAGAAGGCGGCTTGACAACGACAGGGGGAGACCATGGCAGAGCAAACGAGCGCAGTGCCGTTCGACGAGGCGCCGGTGACGACGCGCTATTGGCTATCGATCATCATCTTCGCCGTCACCGGCGTGGTCGATTTCTTCGATTTCTTTGTGGTCGGCTTCCTGGTCTCGGTGCTGGCGCCGAAATGGCACCTGACATTCGGGCAAACCTCGATCATGCTGATGAGCGCCGGGATCGGGGCGATGCTCGGGGCGTTCGCTTCCGGATCGCTCGCAGATCGCTTCGGGCGTAAGCCGCTGGCGGTTGCCGGCGTCATGCTTTGCGGCGTGAGTTCGGGCGCGATCGCGTTGATTCCGGAAGACGGCTGGGTTGCCTTTGCGATCCTGCGTTTCTTCGTGGGCTTCGGCCTTGCCGCCGGCGCGGCGGCGGCGGTTCCCGCCATCGTCGAATTTGCACCGACCCGTCACCGCACGCTGGTCACGAGTCTCGTGGTCGTTCCGGTCGCCTTTGGCGTACTCGCCGCGTCGGTCACGGCGAGCTTCCTGCTGCCGCTGGTGGGCTGGCGCGGATTGGCGGCGGTCGGCTTTCTGCCGATCATCCTCGGGATTCTGACCATGATCATCATGCCGGAATCGCCGCGCTGGCTCATCAGCAAGGGCCGCGTGCGCGAGGCACAGGCCAGCATCCGCAAACTCTATCGGGTCGGCGGCGATGCGTTCGTCCTGCCCAAGCTGCCGCCGGCCAACGCCGCGACATTTGCCGATCTCTTTGCCGAACAGCGGCGCTTCTGGCTGACGGTCCTGATCTGGTTCGGCGCCAGCACGGCGAACTACGGCGTGTTCCTGTGGGGACCGACGATCGTGGCGCTGCTGCTCGGCGTCGCGCCGCAGGATGCGGCGAAGATGTTCATTTATGTCAGCCTCGCCGGCGTCCTTGGTCGCACCGGCTTCGCGTTCCTGGCGCATCGGATCGGTCGCAAGCCGTGCGGCCAGCTGATGGGCTATGGCACCGCCGTCTCGTTGGCGCTGGCCGCCTATTTTCACAATGACTTTGCCGGCTCGATCCCGCTGTTCCTGGTGTTCCTGATCGTCGGCGCCGTGTTCTTCGACGGCGGGTTCTCGAACATCGGGCCTTATCCTGCGGAGATATTTCCGGTGCAGCTTTCGGGGCGTGCGGTCGGCCTTGCCCAGCTCGCAAACGGGGTCGGCAAGATCGTCGGGCCGCTGTGCCTCGCCTTGATCGCCGGTGCCGACAATCTGGTGCATCCGGGCGCGACCGCCTCGGCGGTGAGGCCGGCGTTCTTCTTTCTTGCCGGCGCCGGCCTCCTGATCGGGCTTGCCTTCAGCTTCCTTGGCGTCGAGCCGCATGGGCGCCCGGTGGCCCTGTTCGGCGACAACGCCGGTTCAAACGCTGCAGCGAAGTCGCTGGCGGCAAAAACCGCAGTGTGAGTGGAAGATGGAAGGTCAGACCATGGACAATGCGCTCGAACCGATCGCAACAACGGCGCCGTTCGACACCGCAAAGCTCGATCGACTGATGGAGGAGGCGGGCCTTGACGTGCTGATCGCAACCTCGCGGCACAATGTGCAATATCTCCTTGGTGGCTATCGTTTCTTCTTCTTCGATGTCATGGAGGCGATCGGCACCAGCCGCTATCTGCCGGTGTTCGTCTATCAGAAGGGACATCCGGATAATTCCATCTACATCGGGAACGGCATGGAAAAGTTCGAGCATGAACTTGGGCGGATAGCGGCGCCGATTGTCAAAACCGGCAGTTGGGGAACGATCGATGCGATCGGGCTTGCGATCGATCATGTGAGGAAGCTTGGTGGCGCTGCAAAGCGCGTCGGCATCGAGGCAGGCTTTCTGCCGGCTGACGCCAGGGATCATCTGATAGCCGGCCTCGACGAGGTCGAACTCCGCGAGGCCCACTTCACGCTCGAACGCCTTCGTGCCGTGAAGTCTCCCGCCGAACTCGCGCTGATCAGGGAAGCGTCCGAACGGGTCGTCGATGCGATGCTGACGACGTTCAAGAGCTGTGCACCAGATACGACCAAGAACGATGTCGTCGCTCGCCTGCGGCGCGAGGAACAGGAACGCGACCTCGTCTTCGAGTATTGCCTGATCGCCGCGGGAAAGAGCCACAACCGTGCGCCGTCGAGCCAGCGTCTCGCGGAGGGCGATGTGATCTCGATCGATTCCGGAGGAAACTACCGGGGATATATCGGCGACCTCAGCCGCATGGGCATCCTGGGGGAGCCCGACAGCGAGCTTCGCGAATTGCTGCAGGAGATCGAGGACATCCAGCAGGCCGCGCGCCGCATCATCCGGCCGGGCGTCATGGGGGGCGATGTGATTGCGTCAGGCGAGGCCGCCGTCAGATCGTCTCCCCATCGTGCCGTGCTTGACTTCACCGCGCACGGAATTGGGTTAGTCAGTCATGAAGCGCCGCGTCTGACGGCGACCGGCCCGATCCCTTATTCGCCGTACGATGCCGATCGGCCGCTCGAAAGCGGGATGGTGATTTCGGTCGAAACTGCGTTGCTGCATCCGGCGCGCGGCTACATCAAGCTGGAGGACACGCTGATCGTCTCCGAGACGGGCTGGGAAGCCCCCGGTGACCATGGCCGGGAATGGAATGCGACGCGTTCCAAAGCGTAGATGGCCGATCAGGTCATCTCGCCAGTCATTTGCGCGACTGTTTCGGTGCGATGCCGGGAGCGTGCGCCGCGGCTTCGAGGTAACCGTTGCGTTGCTTCTTGATCCCGTTCCAGAAACTTTCAGCCGCGTTGGTGAGGCGAGATCGGGAACGAAACAGGCAAATGCTGATCGCAATGTCCCATTCCTCCCCGCCTGCTCTTAGCAGCCGGCCGCTCTGGAGCTCGCGCTGAACGAGGCTGCGGGGTGCCCAGGTGATGCCACGACCTTCACGCGCCATGTCGACCAGCAACATCACTGGTGCCGAGAAACTCGGAACGAGAACGGCCGCAGGCTCCTTTGCCGCAAGGAACGAGTTGACGATCCGCCCCACGCCCGATCCTGGATGGTAGGCAAGATAGGGCAGCGGAGTCTTGGTGGAACCCGGCAACTGATAGCGAGCGACCGGCTTGCGTCGGCGGCCACCTCGCGGCGTGTGCTTTGAAGCCGGTGCGCTGATCGGAACAAGCACGTCGGTGTCCAGCTCGATGCGTTGAAAGCGATCCGTATCCAGTCGTGTGACGAGGGTTGGGTGATAGTGAGTCAGCAGGAAGTGCGCCTGTGCTTCGAGGAGGAGTCTTTCACACCCGCCAAAGTTGGATGCGACGAGTTGCACCGCCGAACCGGTCCGGGCACGATCCGTCTTTCGTATCCAGTCCGGAAAGAACGACTGCGAGAGCGCGTGCGTGGCGACGAACTGGATGGTTTCGGCTTTCAGGCGCGCCGCCTCCAGTGCCTCCTCCCGGCCGTTCAGGACTCTGCGCAGCACGTCCTCCGCGATCGGACGGAAGCCCTGCCCGGCGGAGGTGAGGGTCACGACATGGGTGCTCCGCTCGAACAGCGGTGTACCCAGCCAGCCCTCCAATGCCTTGATCCGGCGGCTCAGCGCCGGCTGGGTGACATGGCGGCGCTCGGCGGCGCGCGAGAACCCGCCCTCCTCGGCGATCGCAAGGAAATCCTCCAGCCAAATCAGGTCCATAATGACGTTTTGTCCTCAAATCATGCCGATACGGCATTAGCGCCGGACAGGCTGCTGGTCCAATGTAAGCGCCATCGCAAAACCAGAACAAGGCGCCATCCGGATCCGGCATGGCGCGAACACACCTTTGGGGGAAACGAATTGCAGGTCGCCACAACTCCGCTGTCCGAGTCTATCTCGGGGGCCGCGTCCGAGCGGCGGCGCAAGCCGCTCTGGCGCGAGCAGTATGTGCTCGTGGTGGCCGGTGCCGCGCTTGGCGCGCTGTTCGGCGCATTGTTCCCGGCTGTTGCCGTCGAGTTCAAGCCGCTCGGCGATATCTTCATCTCGCTGATCAAGATGACGATCGCGCCGCTGATCTTTCTGGTCGTGGTCACCGGCATTGCGCAGGTCGGCGACATGAAGGCGGTGGGCCGGATCGGCCTCAAGGCCCTCGTCTATTTCGAGGCCGTCACGACCCTGTGTCTGCTGCTCAGCTTCGTCGTGGTGCGCTGGGTCCAGCCCGGCGCGGGTGTGGCCCATGCCACCACGCAGCAGGCCGAGACGGTTGCGCGCTACGCGCAAGCCCATGTCGGATCGCTGTCGGCCTACATCCAGCATATGGTGCCGGAAAGCTTTGTCGGCGCGTTCGCGAGCGGCGACGTGCTCCAGGTGCTGGTGCTCGCGTTGTTGTGCGGCATCGGCCTCGTCCTGCTCGGCGACAAGGCGCCGCCGCTGCGGTCGGGCCTGGAGCGGGTGACCGAGCTCGTCTTCAGCGTCGTCCATGTCGTGGTCGCGCTGGCCCCGATCGGCGCCTTCGGCGCCATGGCCTTCACGATCGCGAAGTTCGGTGCCGCTACGCTGTATGCGCTGGCGCTGCTGGTCGGCACCGCCTGGGCGATGATGGCGTTCTTCATCTTCGTCGTTCTCGGCACGATCTGCCGCATTGCGGGTATTCGCCTGATGGACCTGCTGCGCCTGTTGCGCACCGAGCTGCTCGTCGTGCTCGGCACCTCGTCGTCGGAGACCGCCATCCCCGGGATGATGGAGAAACTGCCGAAGGCCGGTGTCGGCCGGGCGGTGGCCGGCCTTGTCATTCCTTCCGGCTATTCCTTCAATCTCGACGGCGTCGCGCTGACGCTGCCGCTGAGCACGATCTTCGTCGCCCAGGTCTACGGTGTCGAGCTGACGGCCGCGCAACAGCTCAGCCTGTTCGTGGTGATGCTGTTCACCAGCAAGGGGGCGGCCGGCGTCACCGGCGGCGCGTTCGCGGCGCTGGCGACGACCGTGGTCGCGGCCGGGTTGCCCGCGGAAGGACTGGCGCTGCTGCTCGGCATCGACCGCTTCATGTCGTTGGCGCGTGCCATCACCAATACCATCGGCAACGCCGTGGCCGCGATTGTGGTCGCGAAATGGGATGGCGAATTCAACAGGGAGGACTGGGCTCGGTCTTCCGCTCAAATCCAGACAGCAAAGTAAGGACCAATGGCTACCAATACGAACGACCTGCCGATCGTGGCGCTGACCCCGGGCGACTGCACCGGTATCGGTCCCGAACAGACCGCGCGCATTCTCTCCGACGACCGGCTCAGCGATGCTGCGCGCCTCGTCGTGATAGGCGACGCCCGTGTGCTGGAAATGGGCATGGCGCATGCCGGCGTGAAGCTTGACGTCGAGCGGATCAGCTCGCCCAAGGCGGCTCGCTGGGGACAGGGCACCGTGCAACTCGTCGATCTCGGCAACACCGATCCCGCGAAGTTCCCGCCCGGCAAGTCCAACGCCGAATCCGGCTGGCTGACCGGTGAGACGCTGTCGCGGGCGATCGAGTTCGCCAGCGCCGGCGAAATCGACGCCATCACATTCGCGCCGCTCAACAAGCGGGCGATGTTCGACGGCGGCTGGAAATTCCCCGACGAACACAAGATGTTCGCGAGCCTGCTCGGGCACAAGAGCTACTTCTCCGAGATGAACGTGCTGGACGGCCAATGGATGTCGCGGGTTACCGGACATCAGTCGCTGCGCGAGGCGCTGGACGGTATCAATGCGGAAAGCATCACCGATGCGATCGAGCTGGTCGACCGGATGATGCGCAGGGCCGGCGTCGCCAGGCCGCGCATCGCGGTGGCCGCGCTCAATCCGCATGCCGGCGAGGGCGGCCTGTTTGGCCGCGACGAGATCGAGTTGATCCGCCCGACGGTCGAAGCGGCCGCGAAGAGAGGGATCGCCTGCAGCGGACCTTATCCCGCGGATACCGTCTATGTCCGGGCCTTTGCCGGCGAATTCGACAGCGTGGTCGCGATGTATCACGACCAGGGCCAGATCGCGACCAAGCTGCGCGGCTTCAACCGCGGCGTCACCGTCACGGCCGGGCTCGAGACCGTATTCACCACGCCGTCGCATGGTACGGCATTCGATATTGTCGGCCATGGCGTCGCGAAGACCGGTGCCTTCGAAAGCGCCGTCCGTCTCGCGGCGCAGTTGGCCTCGATGAAATCCTCGACGAAGTCTTTGGAGACATCCCATGCACACTGATCGCAGGACCCTGATCCGGGCCGCCGCCGCGCTTCCGCTCTCGGCGGTCGGCAGCAGCGCGGCCTTCGCGCAAGCCACGGCTGCCGCGCCTGCACCCGCGGCCGCGCCGCCCAAGGAGGTCACGCGCGCACTCGCGCATTATCTCGTCACCGCGAGTTATGACGAGCTGCCGGCCAATGTCCGCAAGGAGGGGGTTCGGACGCTTCTGAACTGGGTCGGCGTCGCCATCGGCGGATCGCATCACGAGACGGTCGACATCGCTGTCGCTGCGCTCGGTCCGTTCTCGGGTCCGCAGCAGGCCTCGCTGTTCGGGCGCCGTGAGCGGTTCGACATCATGAACGCGGCCTTCATCAACGGCGTGTCGAGCCACATCTTCGATTATGACGACACGCATCTGAAGACCATCATCCATCCCGCCGGTCCCGTGGCCTCGGCGATCATCGCGCTGTCGGAAATGCAGCCGGTCTCCGGCAAGGAGTTCCTGAACGCGCTGGTGCTCGGCGTCGAGACCGAATGCAGGATCGGCAACTCGGTCTATCCGAACCATTATGATGTCGGTTGGCACATCACCGGCACCGCCGGTGTGTTCGGGTCGGCGGCCGCCGTCGGCAAGCTGTTGAAGCTGAACGAGCAGCAGATGATTTGGGCGCTCGGCCTTGCGGCGTCGCAGCCGGTCGGCCTGCGCGAGTCCTTCGGCTCCATGAACAAGAGCTTCAACCCCGGCCGCGCCGCGTCCAGCGGCATCTTCGCCGCCATTCTGGCGTCGAAGAATTTCACCTCGTCCGACGCGATGATCGAAGCCAAGCGCGGCTGGGCCAATACGATCAGCACCAAGCAGGATTACAACGAGATCCTGGTCGACCTCGGCAAGCGCTACGAGGCAGCGCTGAATACCTACAAGCCGTTCGCCTGCGGGATCGTGATGCATCCTGCGATCGACGCGGCAATCCAGCTTCGCAACGAGAACAAGGTGACCGCGGACCAGATCGAGCGCGTCGAGCTGAAGGTCCATCCGCTGGTGCTGGAGCTCACCGGCAAGAAGACGCCGCGGCAGGGGCTCGAAGGCAAGTTCAGCATCTACCATGCCGTTGCGGTCGCAATCGTCGAGGGTGCCGGCGGCGAGAAGCAGTTCAGCGATCGTGCCGTGACCGATCCAACCATCGTCGCGCTGCGGGGCAAGGTTGTGCCGGTGATCACGTCTGGCATCAAGCCGGAGCAGGTCGATCTGACCATCGTGCTCAAGGACGGGCGCAAGCTGAACCGCTTCATCGAGCACGCGATCGGCAGCGTCGAGGTGCCGATGAGCGACAAGCAGCTCGAGACCAAGTTCTCCGACCTCGCGGACGGCATCATTCCCGCCGCGATGATCCGGCGCGTCATGGATGCCTGCTGGAATGTCGAGAGCCTGCCGAACGCGGCGGACATTGCCAAGATGTCGGTTTCGGCCTGATCGCGGAGGACGCAGCATGCCGTCACGCCGCCGTTTCTTGCAATCCGCCGCTTCGGTTGCCGCGATGGCCGCCGCCGGCGGCCGCCCGGCGCGCGCGGTGGGCCCGGGCGTTACCGAACGGCTGGCGCGGTACATGGTCGCCGCGCGCGATCAGGAACTGCCCGAGCAGGTGGTGCTGGCCTGCAAGCACCGCATTCTCGATACGCTCGGTGCCATGGTGTCGGGCTCGCGCATGAATCCGGGCATCATGGCGCTGAAATATGTCCGAAGCCTCGGCGGCGATGCCCAGGCCTCCGTCGTCGGATCCGATTTCCGGACCACGGCGGTCAACGCGGCGCTGGCCAATGCCATGTGCGCCCATGCCGACGAGACCGACGATTTCGAGCCCGTCACCAAGGCGCATCCGGGATGCTCGGTCGTGCCGG
Source organism: Bradyrhizobium sp. th-b2 (assembly GCF_000426785.1). Taxonomy (NCBI): domain Bacteria; kingdom Pseudomonadati; phylum Pseudomonadota; class Alphaproteobacteria; order Hyphomicrobiales; family Nitrobacteraceae; genus Bradyrhizobium; species Bradyrhizobium sp. th-b2. Next base: position 1,361 of record NZ_AUGA01000047.1, on the reverse strand, counting down.
CAGCTTTCGCCTTTGCCGAGCGGGAACATCGCAGCGGGCAGGACGTCGTGCGCGCCGTCGCGCTCGGCTACGACCTGTGCTGCCGCCTGCTGATGGCGCTGGGGCCGGATCTCGTGCGTGGCTCGCATCGAAGCGCCGAAGGAACGTCGTCGACCTTCGGTGCGCTCGGCGCCGCAGCGTCGCTGGCGCGGCTTGACGAGAGGGGGATGCGCTATGCGATCTCCTATTCGGCGCAGCAGGTCTCCGGCCTGTGGAGCTGGGTTAGGGATCGCGACCATGTCGAGAAGGCGTTCGACTTCGCGGGCATGGGCGCGCGCAACGGCGTGATGGCTGTCGACATGGTCCGCGCCGGATTGACCGGCGTCGATGATGTGCTCGACGGCACCCATAATCTCTTCATCGCGCTCTCGACCGATCCGAAGCCGGAGGAGATGGTGAAGGATCTCGGCAGCCGCTTCTACGTCACCGAGACGGCGATCAAGACTTTTTCGGTCGGCTATCCCATTCAATCGCCGCTGGATGCCACGCTGACGCTGCGCAAGCAGCATGCCCTCACGCCGGACAACGTGCGCAGCATCCTGGTCAAGCTTCCGACCGATGCGATGGGAATCGTCGGCGAGAGCGCGATGCCGGACGTCAATTGCCAGCACCTTGTGGCCGTCGCCCTGGTGAAGGGGGCGGTGTCGTTCAACGACAGCCACGACGTCGCGCTGACGCATGATCCGAAGATCCTCGAGCAACGCGCCAAGGTGACGTTGGCCGGCGACAAGGCGCTGATGGACCCGGCCGCGCCGCGCGGCGCGGTTGTCGAGGTGACGCTCAACGACGGCAGGAAGGTCGATCACTTCACCAAGTATCCGCCGGGCACCAGGGAGAACCCGCTGAGCACGGAAGCCGTGGCGGCAAAGACGCGGGACCTGATCGCGCCGGTGCTGGGCAACGAGAAGACCGAGAAACTGATCGAGCAGATCGGCAATCTCGAGCGGATCGGCGACATCGGTAAGCTGAGGCCATTGATGACGGCCTAGGTGTTTAGTCCCGGCATTTGCTGGAGCGGATTGAGGGTGAATCGTTCGGGCTCCTTTGTCCAGGCTTTGCAGATATATTCGTAGGGCGTGAGGCCCTTCAGGGTCTTCAGCCGCCGAGCGTAGTTGTATGCGTTAATGAAGTCAGCAAGGTGTGCTTCGAGCTGATCGTGTCGATCGTAATGATAGCGTTGGACGGTCGCTTCCTTGATCGTGCGGTTCATGCGCTCGACCTGCCCATTGGTCCAGGGATGCTTGATCTTGGTCAGCCGATGTTCGATGCCATTCTCTTGGCAGCGCATATCGAACATATGTGTCACGTATCTTGCCGTCGGG
>NZ_AUGA01000046.1:0-68483 GCF_000426785.1 Bradyrhizobium sp. th-b2 | reverse complement strand
CGCGTTTGAATTCGCGACCTGATTGCTCATGATCAGCTGCATCGGCTGGTTCGGAATCTGCACCTGCGCGCTGGTCACCGTCGCGATCTGTCTTCCGTCGAGGTACCAGGTGATCGATTGGCCGGGCACCCAATTGATGCCGTAGGTATGGAAGCCGGCCGTGAGATCGACGCCGGTGTCGACAACACCGCCGACCGTCCCTGACGGCGAGTGAAGATGCCAGGAGAAGGCCTGGTTTGCCGGTCCCGAGCCGGTATATCCCCCCTCCTGGATATCGATCTCGAAATTGTCGCCGCTGCTCGAGCCCGCGCCGGGCATCAGCCAAAGCCCTGGCCACGCTCCATTGCCGCTCGGCGCCTTCATGCTGATCTGAAGGTAACCGCCGTTAAACTCGAAGTTGCCGTAGCTGCTGACGGCGCCCGACGTAATCGGAAACGACTGCACCGAGCCCTGATTCATGCCGGTGACGGTCTGCTTGGCCGCTGTGAGGTTCAGCAGACCGTTGGTCACGGTCACCTGGCTCGGCATGTCGTAGTCGGCATCGTACGGGCCGCCCGGCCCGCTTCCACCCGATCCATAGCTATTCCACGCCCAACCGTTGGCGGCGCGGCTCGTGATGTAGGTGTGCCAGTCGCTGTCTAGCGAACTGGAAAAGCTATCCTGATAGACGAGATTGCTCGACGTAAAGCCTGCTGGCGCGGCAAGGGCCATTCCATGTTCCTTCCGAGGATTGAACCGAGAATTCCACCGTCGCGAACCGCGCGACCATTCCACTGCCGCGAACCGCGCGACCATTCCACTGCCGCGAATTGCGCGACCATTCCAGCGTCGCGAATTGCGCGACGGACCCCGTGCCCGCAGCGGGTGATGCGGGCGGATTTCAACGCAGTGGAGATTTGAAGGTACGCCCCCCACTGCCAGACTAGCTTGGCTAGTGAGGGAGTATGGCGAAAAAAATAAGGTAGCATGGCGACAATTGGACGAGGTGCGTAGGCGACTGACCCGGCTCAATCGATCATAGCCGGCGGCGAGCATGAGGGCCGCCCCGGCTGATATGGAGTTGATAGTGCTGAAGTCCGTGGCGTTTTGACCCAACCGATCCTTCCGTTTCTTCTACCCGTGGGCCGAAGCAAGCGGCCAGCGGCCCGTTGAGAAGCACGGAGTTGAAGGTCGCGAATTACGTCGATCGTTTCGTTGTAATTGCGATCAAGGCACATAACTGGGGGAAGCCGCTTCTCGCTAAGAACGCGGACGAAACGAGTGCCGGCAGACGTCGTCAGCCGGGCGACTTTTGGCGTCGGCCGACGCCGTCGAGAGCGACGCGGCATCGATAGATCAGCCAGCGATGATATCTTCGAACACTGACCGAGGCACGCCACGCTGCGGCCACTGCTCGTACGGGACCGCCCAAGGACCCAAAGGCGTACCTTCGAGACGCAGGTGTTCAGCCTCAAGACGCTCCATCTCATCTCGACCGCCAAAGCGAACACGCTCGTCCCAAGCCAGCGCCTTGGCGTACACGTACTCGGCCATGCGCTTGATCTCGGTGTCATTCAGGCTGGTGCGCTTGATCGTCGGCATGATGGCGGCTGCGAGGCGCGCCTTTGCCTTGGCGATGATGCGGTCAAATTCTGCCAACACGGGCTTGGCGCGTATGTTGGCCTCTCGGAGGTCCTTGGTGCCCAGCGAACGCTTCAGGTGTTTCTGCGCGGCCTTGCCGTTGTTCAGCTCGCGCGCAACCGCAGCCTGCAGTCCCTTGGGCTTCTCTGGCACCGTGGCACAGTACGTTCCGTGCCTATCCTTGATAACGCCCATCAACACGCGCACGATTTAGCACTACCGCTTGTGACCACCACGCGGCAGCTAAACGCTTGTATCTGCGTTAGTTCTTGATTTTCAATGGGAGCTTGCGTGAGTGGCGCGCCCGGAACGATTCGAACGTCCGACCCTCAGATTCGTAGTCTGATGCTCTATCCAGCTGAGCTACGGGCGCATTTTCGCGGTAGGGCTTGGGCCCGCACGGTTCCGGGAGGCCCGGAACGTCGCGAAAGAGCGCTCTAGCTACAGGCTCCCGGTCCGGTTGGCAAGGTCTGGAAACGCCAATTTCGGCGCGGTTTTGGCCGCGCCTCCGGAATACCGGGACGCCGTTTACGCCCGTGCCCGCTCGCTGCGGACCGAGAGCAGTTCCACCGGACGATCCGGGATCGAGATCCGGAAGGTGGCGCCGATGGTGCCTTCGACCAGATGGATATGGCCGCCATGGGCGCGGATCAGCTCGGCGGCAATCGCGAGGCCAAGCCCGCTGCCGCCGGGGCGGCCGGAGGTCTGGAACGCCTCGAACAGGTGCTCGCGCGCCTTGGTGGGCACGCCGGGGCCGGTGTCGGAGACCTCGATGATCGCAACCGTCCCCTCGCGGCGGCCGGTGATGCGGATCTGCTGGGCGCCGCCGTCGCTGGCGGTGCGACTTTCCAGCGCCTGCGTCGCGTTGCGCACCAGATTGAGCAGCACGCGGAACAGCTGGTCCGGATCGGCGTCGATGGTGAGCCCGCGTTCGATCGCGCTGATCCAGGTGATCGAGACATCGGTCGCAAGCCCGGCCGACTCGCGCACCTCGGCGACCGCCGGTTCGACCATGATGACGCGGCGATCGGGCGCCGCCTCCTGCGCACGGCCATAGGACAAGGTCGACTGGCAGAACGCGATGGCGCGCTCGAGCGAGCGCAACAATTTTGGCGCAAAGCGCTGCACCCGCGGGTCGGGCACGCTGGCAAGCTGGTCCGACAGCAGCTGTGACGACGCCAAGAGGTTGCGCAGATCGTGATTGATCTTGGAGACGGCGAGCCCGAGCGCGGCGAGCCGGCTCTTCTGATGCAGCATCGAGACGAGGTCGCGCTGCATGTCCGACAGCTCACGCTCCGCAACGCCGATCTCGTCGCCGCGCTGGCTTGGCACGATGATTCGCGCCGAACTTTCCGGATTCTCGTGGAAGCCGATCAGGCTCGCGGTCAGCCGCCGCATCGGGCGGACGAACAGATAATGCAGCGCCAGATAGACCAGGCCGGCGGTGAGGCCGGCAATCAGGAGGGCAACGACCAGCACGTTGCGCGAGAAGCGGTACATCGCCTGCCGCAGCGGCTTCTCGTCGATCACCACCTCGATGAACTGCGCCTGGCCCGGCGCGGCGCCGACCACGCGGATGGTCTGGTCACCGTGTTCCAGCATGATCTCGAAGGCATCGACGATCGCCGACCACACCGTCATGGTCCGCATGTCGACGTCATGGTCGATCGCGGCCGGCAAATCGGCGCTGGCAAGCAGGCGGCGCTGCTGCCCGAGCTTGATGGCGACGGCGCGGGCACCGATGCTGGTCAGGATCTGCCGCGCCAGCGAATCCGGCACCAGGCCGGAGGGGGCGGCGTCGAGCACCAGCGCCGCGGTATTGGCGGCGGCCAGGCGGTCATTGAGCCGGTTCATCCGGAAGTTGGCGATGGCCGGCACGTAGATCAGGAGCCCGGCGATCATCACCAGGGGGATCGTCAGCAGCAACAGCTTGCCCGACAGCCCGAGCCGAAGGGACGGCTTGGGCCGCTGCTTCTGCGCGGGCGCCTGATCGTCAGTTAGAGCCACAAGATAAGGCCTTGCTTGGCTTAGGGGTCGGAAGATGCCGCCCGGCCCCCAAGCCGGTCAAATTACGGATCGCTAATGTCGGCGGTTCCTAGAGCATTTTCGGTTCTGATTGAATCAGAACCGAAGCTCTAGCTTCTTGTTTTGACGCGTTTTCTTCACGCGAACCGGTGCCCACTTCGCTCGAAAACGCTCTAGAGCGCCCGAAGGCGTCCCTCACCGTCAAAAACCCCGCGAAAACAGATATATTCGCCCGAATTGCGACGTTTCGAAGAAGCCCGTTTGCGACGCCCTGTGACATTGACGAAAACAAGACGCTCCCTTATAAGCCGCGCCAACTGTCCGCGATGGCCCGGTTCTTGACCCGGGGGCGGCTCGTTCGGGGCCGTAAACGGCGCGTTTGAGCCCGCCAGCATCACCGGACTTCATCTCAATACAACGGCAAATTGCCCGGTCAGCGGAGAATTACCCGTGAAGCGGACTTATCAACCCAGCAAACTGGTGCGCAAGCGCCGTCACGGCTTCCGCGCCCGTCTCGCCACGGCTGGCGGCCGCAAGGTCCTCGCTGCGCGCCGCGCGCGTGGCCGCAAGCGCCTGAGCGCCTGAGCCCGGACGTCTCCACTCCGGAGATACCCATTATGGATCGGCTGAGGCAGCGGGCGGATTTCCTCGCCGTTGCCAATGGCGCGCGGGCGAATACCGCAGCTTTTGTGCTGCAGGGCCGCCGCCGCGACGATCAGGGCCCGATCCGCGTCGGCTATACCGTCACCAAGAAGAATGGCACCGCGACCGAGCGCAACCGCATCCGCCGCCGGCTTCGCGAAGTGATTAGACGGGTCGATGCCATATACATGCGGCCGCACCATGATTATGTGCTAGTCGGCCGTCGTGACGCGCTGACCCGCGACTTTGCGACCATGCTTGACGACCTGCGGTCGGCGCTGCGCCGCCTCGACCGGCCTGCGCCAAAGGCGGGCAACACAAGCGCGCCCAATCCGAACGGAATGACGAGACCATAAGAGATGTCCGACAACCGCAACACGATCCTTGCCGTCATTCTGTCCGGCTTCGTCCTGATCGCCTGGCAATATTTCTACAATGTGCCGCAGATGGAGAAGCAGCGCGAGGTCCAGCGGCAGGCCGAGGTGCAGAAGCCAGCGGCGCAGCCGGCGACTCCGGGCGCCACTCCTGGCGCCGCTCCGGGGACTTCTGCGTCGCCGGCGCCGGGCGCGCCTGCGGCCGACGCCCCGGTGGCGAGCCGCGAGACGGTGCTCGCTTCCGGCCCGCGCATCAAGATCGACACGCCGCGCGTCACCGGCAGCATCGCGTTGAAGGGCGCCCGGATCGACGACCTGGCGCTGGTCCAGTTCCGCGAGACGGTCGACCCCAAATCGCCGGCTGTCGTGCTGCTGTCGCCGTCGGGCACGGCCGAGCCTTATTACGCCGAGTTCCTGTGGCTGACCGCCAACGGCTCGTCGGTGAAGACCCCGAACGGCGAAACCGTCTGGCAGCAGGAAGGCTCGAACAACCTGTCGCCGACGAGCCCGGTGACGCTGAAATACGATAACGGCCAGGGGCTGATCTTCCGCCGTACCATCGCGATCGACGAGCGCTACCTCTTCACCATCAAGGACGAGGTCAACAATCTCGGCAGCGCCCCGGTGACGCTGTATCCGTTCGGGCTGATCTCGCGCGGCGGCAAGCCGCCGGTCTCGGGCTACGCGATCCTGCACGAAGGCCCGATCGGCTATCTCGGCGAACACGGTCTGCAGGAATACACCTACAAGAATCTCGACGAGAGCAAGACCTCGACCGGCGGAAACTCGCGCGGCGTCGTGTTCTCGAAGGTCACCAACGGCTGGCTCGGCATCACCGACAAATACTGGGCCACGGCGCTGCTGCCCGACACCGACGCAACGCTCGAAACCGCAAGGTTCACCACCGGCGACAAGCGCTACCAGGCCGACTACATGCTCGGCGGGCAGACCATCCCGATAGGCGGCACCGCCGTCGCCAGTGGGCGGCTGTTCGCCGGCGCGAAGGAGGCCGCTGTCGTCGGCCTCAACTTCCCGCTGGTCGGCTTCGGCGGCTACAACAAGCAGCTCGGCCTCAACCATTTCGATCTGCTGATCGACTGGGGCCACTTCTACTTCATCACCAAGCCGATGTTCCTGGCGCTCGACTGGTTCTATCGCCTGGTCGGCAATTTCGGCATCGCGATCCTGCTGGTGACCGTGATCGTGAAGCTGCTGTTCTTCCCGCTCGCCAACAAGTCCTACGCCTCGATGGCGAAGATGAAGTCGGTGCAGCCGCAGCTGGCCGCGCTGAAGGAGCGCTATCCTGACGACCGCGTGAAGCAGCAGCAGGAAATGATGGAGATCTACAAGAAGGAGAAGATCAATCCGATCGCCGGCTGTCTTCCCGTCGTTGTCCAGATCCCGGTGTTCTTCTCGCTCTACAAGGTGCTGTTCATCACCATCGAAATGCGGCACGCGCCGTTCTTCGGCTGGATCAAGGACCTCTCGGCGCCCGATCCGACCAACCTGTTCACGCTGTTCGGGCTGATTCCGTTCGATCCGATCGCGCTGCTCGGACCGCATATCGGAGCCTATCTGGTGATGGGCATCTGGCCGATCATCATGGGCATCACGATGTGGGTCCAGATGAAGCTCAACCCGGCGCCGCCGGATCCGACCCAGAAAATGATCTTCGACTGGATGCCGCTGATCTTCACCTTCATGCTGGCGGGCTTCCCGGCGGGTCTCGTGATCTACTGGGCCTGGAACAACCTGCTGTCGGTGCTGCAGCAAAGCTTCATCATGCGCAAGAACGGCGTGAAAGTGGAGTTGTTCGACAATCTCAAATCCACGTTTCAAAAAAAAAGCGTGACGACTGAGACCAAGAAAGCGACGTAGCTTCCAGCAACAGCGCTTGATCACCGCGTCATGCCCGGCCTCGTGCCGGGCATCGACGTATTGGAGGGCGGCAGGACGTTGACCTGGATGGCCGGGTCGTCTTACGCCAAAGACACGCCTTGGGCCTTTGCCTGGCCACCACGAGATGGGATCCTTCGCATGAGCACCGAACCCGATGCGGAGCTGATCGAGCAGGGACGAAAGCTGTTCGCCGGCGACTGGCGTTTCATCTGGGCCTCGCCCTCGATCGAGACGCTGCCGCCGATGGCCGGCCTCGAGGTCGCCTTTGCCGGCCGCTCCAATGTCGGCAAATCGAGCCTGATCAACGCGCTGACCGGCCGCAATGCGCTAGCTCGCACCTCGCACACGCCGGGCCGCACCCAGGAACTGATCTTCTTCGAGGGCCCGGAAAACGCGGACTTTCGTCTCGTCGACATGCCCGGTTACGGCTACGCCTCGGCGCCGAAGACCAAGGTGGCGTCATGGACGGCGCTGATTCACAAGTTCCTGCTTGGGCGCGCGACGCTGGCGCGGGTCTATGTGCTGATCGACGCGCGCCACGGCATCAAGGACGTCGATCTCGACGTGCTGAAGACGCTGGATAAGTCCGCGGTCAGCTATCAGGTCGTGCTGACCAAGGCCGACCAGGTCAAGGCAGGCGAACTGAAGACCGTAATCGCCGACACGTCAGCGACGCTGGCAAAGCATCCCGCCGCGTTCCCCGAACTGCTGGTGACCTCGTCGCGGACCGGCGACGGCATGCCGGAGTTACGCGCCGCGATGGTGCGCCTGATCGAGGAACGGCGCCGATGAACGGCCTATCCCGCCTTCTGATCTGCGTTGCCGCCGTCATGGGCGCCTGCGGCGTGATGGTGGCGGCGGGCGCAGCCCATTTGCCTGATGCCGCCACGCGGCTGGCGGCGGCGTCCTCGATGCTGCTGTTCCATGCACCCGCAGCCATCGCGACCATTGCCGTTGCGGACCGCGCGGTCATCCATGCCACGCTCGGAATTACGGCAGCGGCCGGTTTCGTCATCGCGGCGTCATTGTTCGCCGGCGACCTCGTGCTGCGCCAATATGCCGGCCATGGATTGTTTCCGATGGCCGCCCCGACAGGCGGAACGCTGCTGATCCTGAGCTGGCTGGTGCTGGCGGTCGCAGCGATGTGGCCGAGGCGCTGACCTGTAGCCCGGATGGAGCGCAAGCGAAATCCGGGGCCGCACCCACGGCACGATTCCCGGATTTCGCTTCGCTTCAACCGGGCTACGCATCATCATCCCGCTTTGCGCCCCGCCCGCCAATCAGATAGAACCCTGCGCGCCCCTCCGCTGACGACGAGACCAGTCCCATGACCGACCAGCACATCAGCCCGCTCGATCAGGCCCGCATCCTGTCCGAGGCGCTGCCGCACATGCAGGAATATGACGAGGAAACCATCGTCATCAAATATGGCGGCCATGCCATGGGCGCCGAGGACACCGCCAAGGCGTTCGCGCGCGACATCGTGCTGCTGGAGCAGACCGCGATCAATCCGGTGGTCGTGCATGGCGGCGGGCCGCAGATCGCGACCATGCTGAAGCGCCTCGGCATTCAGTCGGAATTCGCCGCCGGCCTGCGCATCACCGACGCCGCGACCATCGAGATCGTCGAGATGGTGCTGGCGGGCTCGGTCAACAAGCAGATCGTCGGCTACATCAACGAGGCCGGCGGCAAGGCCGTGGGCCTCTCCGGCAAGGACGGCAACATGGTGAAGGCGTCGAAGACGACGCGCACCATGGTCGATCCGGATTCCAACATCGAGAAGGCCGTCGACCTCGGCTTCGTCGGTGACCCCGAAAAGGTCGACCTCACGCTGCTCAATCAGCTGATCGGCTATGAGCTGATCCCGGTGCTGGCGCCGCTGGCGACCTCGCAGGACGGCCAGACGCTGAACATCAACGCCGACACCTTTGCCGGCGCGATCGCGGGCGCGCTGAAGGCCAAGCGCCTGCTGTTGCTGACCGACGTGCCCGGCGTGCTCGACAAGTCCAAGAAGCTGATTCCGGACCTCTCGATCAAGGAAGCCCGCAAGCTGATCGCCGACGGCACGATCTCCGGCGGCATGATCCCGAAGGTCGAGACCTGCATCTATGCGCTCGAACAGGGCGTGCAGGGCGTCGTGATCATCGACGGCAAGACGCAGCACGCGGTGCTGCTCGAGCTCTTCACCAACCAGGGCACCGGCACGCTGATCCATAAGTAATGGCAGACGCGGCAGCGCGAATGAAGGCCGTCATCGCGGGACTCACGGCGAAGATGCCTCGCCGGTCGCCGGCGATGCGGCTCGCGATGTCGCTGCCGGCCGCGCTGGTATCAATCCTGTTCTCGGCGGCGCCGGCGCATGCCGACCTCAAGCTCTGCAACCGCATGAGCTATGTGATCGAAGCCGCGATCGGCATCGACGACAAGGCCGCGACGGCGACACGCGGCTGGTTCCGCATCGATCCCGCGACCTGCCGGGTGGTGGTGCAGGGCACGCTGACCGCCGACCGCGTGCTGCTCAATGCACGCGCGCTCGGCGTCTACGGCGCCTCGCCGATCCCGCAGAACGGCACCGACACGCTCTGCGTCGCACAGGACAATTTCGTGATTGCCGCCGCGCGCCAATGCCGCTCCGGCCAGACGCCGGCGCAATTCACCCAGATCACGCCGACGCAGACCGATGACGGCAATCTCGTCGCCTATCTCGCCGAGGACAGCGAATATGACGACGAGCAGGCGCGGCTCGCCGGCATCCAGCGCCTGCTCGTGATCGCAGGTTACGACGCGGCGCCGATCGACGGCGTCGACGGGCCGAAGACCCAGAGCGCGCTGTCGGCGTTCCTCAGGAGTCGCGGGCTCGCCAGCGACATCGTGCAGTCGCCGAATTTCTTCGCCACCATGATTGATGCCGTGCAGAAGCCGTCGGCGTCGGGCCTGACCTGGTGCAACGACACGCAGTACAAGGTGATGGCCGCAGTTGCGACCGATGACGGCAAGGTGGTGACCAGCCGCGGCTGGTATCGGATCGACCCAGGCAAGTGCCTGCATCCCGACGTCACGGGCATGCCGAAGCAGATCTATTCGTTCGCCGAGGCCGTCGACAGCGACAACCGCGCCATCCGCATCAAGGACAAGCCGCTGAACTGGGGCGGCGCGGTCCAGCTCTGCACGCGCGAGAGCAAATTCGAGATCAACGAGCAGGGCGACTGCACCACCCGCGGCCTCGCCGCGCTCGGCTTCACCACCGTCGACATGACCAGCGGCGGCAAGACGCTGCGCTTTGCGATGCCGTGATGCACGGGACAACGGATTGAGAGCGCCATGAAAACTCCCCGCAGCTTCGGCCATGTCGAGACCTGGGTGTTCGACCTCGACAACACGCTGTACCCGCATCACGTCAATCTGTGGCAGCAGGTCGATGCGCGGATCGGCGAGTTCGTCAGCAACTGGCTGAAGGTGACGCCCGAGGAAGCGCGGCGGATTCAGAAGGACTATTACCTGCGCTACGGCACCACGATGCGCGGCATGATGACCGAGCATGGCGTGCAGGCCGACGACTACCTCGCCTATGTGCACAAGATCGATCATTCCCCGCTGCAGCCCAATCCGCCGATGGGGGCTGCGATCGCCAAACTGCCCGGGCGCAAGCTGATCCTGACCAACGGCTCGGTCGACCATGTCGATGCGGTGCTGGACCGACTCGGCATCACCAACCATTTCGACGGTGTGTTCGACATCATCGCGGCCGATCTCGAGCCGAAACCGGCGCCGCAGACCTATCAGAAGTTCCTCAGGCTGCACGACGTCGATCCGGCAAAAGCTACGATGTTCGAGGACCTCGCGCGCAATCTGGTGGTGCCGCATGAGCTCGGCATGACCACCGTGCTGGTGGTGCCCGACGGCAGCCAGGAGGTGGTGCGCGAGACCTGGGAGCTGGAAGGCCGCGACGCCGCGCATGTCGACCATGTCACGGATGATTTGACCGGGTTCTTGCAGCGGCTGAACGGAAAGCCCTGATCTCTCCCCAAGTCGTCCCGGCGAAGGCCGGGACCCATAACCATCAGTCTCTGTATGGCTCCGCGCTGTGGCCCCATCGTGCTGCACCGCTGGCATTCGTGGTAATGGGTCCCGGCCTCGCCGGGACGACGTTGAGTTTGCCTTGACTCCAGGGCGCCAAATTCCGAAAAAGCGCTGCAAAATTCCCGTCATAATCCCCGATACGCCCAAGGATTGTCCCGATGTCGCTGGCCGCCCTCGAAACCACCGTCAACGCCGCGTTCGACGCCCGCGAAGGCATTTCGACCTCGACCAAGGGCGAGGTCCGCGAGGCCGTCGATCACGCGCTGGAACTGCTCGACAAGGGCGAGACCCGCGTCGCCGAGCGCGAGGCCAGCGGCAAGTGGAAGGTCAATCAGTGGCTGAAGAAGGCGGTGCTGCTCTCGTTCCGCCTCAACGACATGACCGCCATTCCCGGCAGCCCGGGCAACGCCTCGTCGTGGGACAAGGTGCCGATGAAGTTCGAGGGCTGGGGCGAGAACCGTTTCCGCGACGCCGGCTTCCGCGCCGTGCCGGGCGCGATCGTGCGCCGCTCGGCCTTCATCGCCCGCAACGTCGTGCTGATGCCCTCCTTCGTCAATCTCGGCGCCTATGTCGATGAAGCCACCATGATCGACACCTGGTCGACGGTCGGCTCCTGCGCCCAGATCGGCAAGCGCGTGCACATCTCCGGCGGCGTCGGCATCGGCGGCGTGCTCGAGCCGCTGCAGGCCGAACCCGTGATCGTCGAGGACGACTGCTTCATCGGCGCGCGCAGCGAGGTCGCCGAGGGCGTGATCGTGCGCAAGGGCGCGGTGCTCGCAATGGGCGTGTTCCTGGGCGCCTCCACCAAGATCGTCGACCGCGAGACCGGCGAGATCTTCGTCGGCGAGGTCCCGGAATATGCCGTCGTGGTGCCCGGCACCATGCCGGCCAAGCCGCTGAAGAACGGCCAGCCCGGCCCGGCGGTCGCCTGCGCCGTGATCGTCAAGCGCGTCGACGAGCGCACCCGCGCCAAGACCAGCATCAACGAGCTGCTGCGGGACTGATCGAACCAATTTCCATCCGACGTCGACAAAACTCCGGGCCGCGAAAATTGCTGCCGCCCGGAGTTTTTTTCATGGACTGGGCCAATTACCTGTTCGGCTTCAAGGGCCGCGTCAACCGGGCCAAATTCTGGCTCGGCGGCCTGATCATCGTCTGCTGGATGATGTTCCTCGCCCTGCTGGTGGTCTCGGCTGGCCTTGGCGGCAAGGATGGGTTTGGCTTCAATGTCGACGACATCTTCCGGGCGTTCGACCCGGACAGCTACAAGTCGCTGACCTCTGCCGGACTGCCGGCATTGCTGGTCAAGGCCAGCGGCACGGCGCTGTTCGTCTGGGTCTATATCGCGGTCTCGATCAAGCGCCTGCACGACCGCGACAAGAGCGGCTGGTGGATGGTCCCGTTCTTCGCGATCCCCGGTCTCATGAGCCAATTCTCGGACCGGCTTCCCGATGAATCCTATTGGGTCATGGCCGCGGGCACGATTGTCTTTGTGCTCTATATCTGGGGCTTCATCGAGCTCGCCTTCCTGCGGGGCACGTCATACCCAAATCGATACGGTCCCAATCCGCTGGGAAAAGCCCATGAGAGGCGAGGAGGCGACAGCGGCAGTGGGTCGCGCTCCGGGCGGGGCTGGGATCAGCAGAGCGAACTCGATATCGTGCCTCACAAAGCTGGTCCACCCGCGGTGTGACGTGTTAAGCGAGGCGCATGAATGATGCCGTCTCGATCACCCGCGATCTGGTTCGCTGCCCCTCCGTCACCCCGGCCGACGCCGGCGCGCTCGGCGTTCTCGAAAGCCTGCTGAAGGCGGCAGGCTTCGACGTCCATCGCGTGACGTTCTCCGAGCCCGGCACCGCCGATGTCGACAATCTCTACGCCCGCATCGGCAGCTCCGCGCCGCACATCACCTTCGCCGGCCACACCGACGTGGTGCCGCCCGGCGATGAATCAGCGTGGACGATCGGCGCATTCTCCGGCGAGGTGAAGGACGGCTTTCTCTACGGCCGCGGCGCCGTCGACATGAAGGGCGGCATCGCCTGCAGCGTCGCCGCGGTGCTGCAATATCTGCAGGACCATGGCGGCAAGCCACAAGAAGACGGCAACGGCTCGATCTCCTTCCTGATCACCGGCGACGAGGAAGACGTCTCGATCAACGGCACCGTCAAGCTGTTGAAATGGTGCGCCGAGCGCGGCGAGAAATTCGATCATTGCGTGCTCGGCGAGCCCTCCAATGTCGAGGTGCTCGGCGACATGATCAAGATCGGCCGGCGCGGCTCACAGTCCGGCACGCTGGTGGTCGATGGCGTGCAGGGCCACGTCGCCTATCCGCACCGCGCCTCGAATCCGGTGCCTGACATCTCGCGGCTGATCGTGGCGCTGAGCGACGAGCCGCTCGATCACGGCAGCGCGCAATTCCAGGCGAGCAATCTCGAATTCACCACGGTCGATGTCGGCAACACCGCCGGCAATGTGATCCCCGGCCAGGCACGAGCGAAATTCAACATCCGCTTCAACGACAACCACACCCAGGAGAGCCTGCGGCAGCTGGTCGATGAGCGGCTGGCGACAGCCTGCGGCAACCGCATCCGCGCCCACATCGACTGGATGCCGTCGAACTCGAACGTGTTCGTCACCAAGCCGGGGCCGTTCACCGACCTCGCCGTCGCTGCGATCGAGGAGATCACCGGCCGCAAGCCGGAGCTCTCGACCTCGGGCGGGACCTCGGACGCACGCTTCATCTCCAGCTATTGCCCGGTGATCGAATTCGGCCTGGTCGGCCAGACCATGCACCAGATCGACGAGCGCACGCCGGTGGCCGATCTGGAGAAGCTGACGCGGATATATCGGGGCGTGTTGGACAGGTATTTTGCGTAATCCAGCGGCTCGGCTAGACCAAAACTTCGAAAACAACCCCATGCACAGTAGGGATTGGGGCCACTAATAATCCACCCGCATCAGATAGAGCCCGTCCGGCGGCGCGACCGGGCCGCACGCCGCGCGGTTGCGGGCGGCGAGCGCGGCAAAGAGATCGTCCGCGCTCCAGCGGCCCTCGCCGACCCAGACCAGCGAGCCCACCATCGAGCGCACCTGGCTGTGCAGGAACGAGCGCGCCGACGTCACGATGTTGACGGCGTCGCCGTCGCGCCTGACGTCGAGTTGATCAAGCGTCTTCTCCGGCGACTTGGCCTGGCACTCGGTGTCGCGGAAGGTGGTGAAATCGTGCTTGCCGAGCAACCGCTGCGCGGCGTTGTGCATCGCTGCCGCATCGAGCGCGCGCGGCACGCGCCAGACGCGGCTGATGTCGACCGCGAGGTTCGCACGCGTGTTGGTGATACGATAGAGGTAGTGCCGCCTGGTCGCGGAGAAGCGCGCCTCGAAATCGTCTGATACGATATCCGCCGCCAACACGCCGATCGGATTGGGCCGCAGATGCGCGTTCAGCCCGTCGCGAAAACGGCCGGGCGGAAAATGCTTGGCGATGTCGCAATGCGCGACCTGGCCGCGCGCGTGCACGCCGGCGTCGGTACGGCCGGCGCCATGGACGCGCACGTCCTCGCCGCAGATCGCTTTCACCGCCGTCTCCAGCGCGCCCTGCACGGTCGGCGCGGTGTCCTGGATCTGCCAGCCGGAGAACGGCGTGCCGTCATATTCGATGGTGAGCTTGTAGCGGGGCATCAGGCGAGCCGCGCAGGCGGCTTCAGCGGCGTGCCGCGCAGAAAATCTGCCGCCTTCATCGGCGCCTTGCCGGCGCGTTGCAGTTCGAGAATCCGGATCGCGCCGTCGCCGCAAGCGATGGCAAATTTGTCGTCGAGCACATCGCCAGGTTCGCCCGAGCCCTTGGCGAATTCGCAACGCAGGATTTTCAGCCGCACCGGCTCGCCTTCGCCGGCGAGCTCGCACCAGGCGCCGGGAAACGGCGAGAGCCCGTGAATGTGCCGCAGCACCGCGTGCGCCGGCTTACTCCAGTCGATCCGCGCCTCGGCCTTGTCGATCTTGGCGGCATAGGTGACGCCGTCCTCGCTCTGCTTCGTAAGCTGCAAGCCACCACGCTGCAGCGCAGCCATCGCGCGCACCATCAAATCGGCACCGAGCGGCGCCAGCGCGTCGTGCAGATCGGATGCCGTCATGCTGTCCGAGATCGGCAGCCGCTCGGCCATCGCGACGTCGCCGGTGTCGAGACCGACATCCATCTTCATCACCATCACGCCGCTCTCGGCGTCACCCGCCATGATGGCGCGGTTGATCGGCGCGGCGCCGCGCCAGCGCGGCAGCAGTGAGGCGTGCAGGTTGAAGCAGCCGAGCCTGGGCGCGTCGAGGATGGCCTGCGGCAGGATCATGCCATAGGCGACGACGACGGCGGCATGCGCGTCATGCGCGCGAAATTCCTCGAGTGCTTCCGGCGTCTTCAGCGTTTTCGGCGTCAGCACGGGAATGCCGAGGCGGCGCGCTTCCTGCTCGACCGGCGTCGGCTGCAACTGCAGGCCGCGCCGCCCGCCCGGCTTCGGCGCGCGGGTGTAGACGGCTACGACCTCATGGCCATGGGCCACAAGCTCCAGCAGCGTCGGCACTGCGAAATCGGGCGTGCCCATGAAGATCAGGCGGAGAGGCATGCGGTCAATTTCTTCCGAGAGGCTCAAACATCCAAGTATTCGTCATGGCCGGGCATGGCCGTCAAGGACGGCGTCGCTTTCGCTCGCCTGTGCCCGGCCATCCACGTCTTTGGCCCCTTGAGAAGTAAGACGTGGATGCCCGGGTCAAGCCCGGGCATGACAGCAGAAGGAACGCCGTCACTCCGCCGCGCGCTTGGCGGCCTTCTCGAATTTCTTGAAGACGCGGTCGCGCTTCAGCTTCGACAGATAGTCCACGAACAGCACGCCGTTGAGGTGGTCGATCTCGTGCTGGATGCAGGTAGCATAGAGCCCCTCGGCATCCTCTTCATGCACCTTGCCGTCGAGATCGGTGAAGCGCAGGCGCACCCGCGCCGGACGCTCGACCTCCTCGTAATATTCGGGGATCGACAGGCAGCCCTCTTCGTAGACCGACAGCTCTTCCGAATACGAAATGATCTCCGGATTGATGAACACCCGCGGCTGCGGCGTGGTCTCGCCGTTCTCGTCGCGCTTGGCGAGGTCCATGGTGATCAGCCGCAGCGGCTGCGCGACCTGGATCGCCGCGAGCCCGATGCCCGGCGCGTCATACATGGTCTCGAGCATGTCGTCGGCGAGCTTGCGGATCTCCGGCGTCACCTTCTCGATCGCCTTCGACACCAACCGCAACTGCTTGTCCGGCAGAATGATGATTTCTCTGATAGCCATGGCCGCGATTTAAGCTGCGGGCATGATGCGGTCAATGCGTTCAGGAACCCCTTAAGGCGGCCTTAACCACGTTTCTTTACACAGCGTTAACCAGGAAAATTGCGTTGACCATAAATGTTCCCTTTTCGTTCGGCGGCGACGCCGAATCGGCTACAACGGCTGGCATGAACGAGATTCTCCTCACGCTTGGCGACCTCCCGGTCCGCGTCTCCGATGCGTTGATCGGCCTTGGCGCGCTGGCGCTGGTGCTGCTGCTGGCCATCGCGGTGGTGATCGCGCGCGCCAGCCGGCGCGGCGCGGAACTGGCGATGGCCCAGGCTATTCGGGCCGACGAGCTGGAGGAGCGGCTCGCCGACATGCTGCGGGCCCAGAGCGAGGCCTCAGGACGGGTCGATGCCATGGGGCAGGCGCTGGCCGGCCGCCAAGCGGAGATGGCCCGTGCCGTCAACGAGCGGCTGGATTCGGTGACCCACCGGGTCGGCCAGTCGATGGAACAGACCACGCGCAACACGATGGATTCTCTGCGCGTGCTGCATGAGCGGCTCGGCATCATCGACCACGCCCACAAGAACCTCAACGAGCTCACCACCCAGGTCACGACGCTGCGCGACGTGCTCGCCAACAAGCAATCCCGCGGCGCGTTCGGCCAGGCGCGGATGGAGGCCATCGTCCAGGACGGCATGCCGAAGGGCTCGTTCGAGTTCCAGTACACGCTGACCACGGGCAAGCGGCCGGACTGCGTGGTGTTCCTGCCCGACCAGCGCCCGCTCTGCATCGACGCGAAATTCCCGCTGGAGGCCATGACCGCGCTGCACGATGCGCGCAGCGACGAGGAGCGCAAATTCGCCAGCCAGCGGCTGCGCGCCGACGTGCTGAAGCATGTCAGCGACATCGCGGAGAAGGACCTGATCCCCGGCGAGACCCAGGACACCGCGCTGATGTTCGTGCCGTCGGAATCGGTCTATGCCGAAATCCATGACGGCTTCGACGACGTGATCCAGAAGGCCTATCGCGCCCGCGTCGTGCTGGTATCGCCCTCGCTGCTGATGCTGGCGATCCAGGTGATGCAGCAGATCCTGAAGGACGCCCGCATCCGCGACGCCGCCGACCAGATCCGCAACGAGGTGATGCATCTCGGCGATGATCTCGCCCGCCTGCGCGAGCGCGTCCTGAAGCTGCAGAACCATTTCGGCCAGGTGAACGAGGACGTCAGGCAGATCCTGATCTCCGCCGACAAGATCGAGAAGCGCGCCGGCCGCATCGAGGAACTCGACTTCAGCAAGTCCGAGACCCCGATCGAAGTCCCCCGCTTCGTCAAACCCGCCGCCCCCGACCTGTTCCCCGCCCCGCGCAAGCTGCAGGCGGGGGAGTAGTATAGCCCCGATGTCACCCCATAATCGGTGTCATCGCCCGGCTTGACCGGGCGACCCAGTATCCCAGAGGCGGCAATTGGGAGCACGCTCCTACTACGTCTACATCCTCACCAACCGCATCGGCGGCACGCTCTACATCGGTGTGACAAATGACCTCATTCGCCGCGTCGGCGAGCAGAAGCTGAAATTGGTTGAGGGCTTCACGGAAAAGTACGATGTCGCGAGGCTGGTCTATTTCGAGGTCTTCGACGTTGTCGAACAGGCGATCCATCGCGAGAAGCGGCTAAAGAAATGGCCGCGCGCGTGGAAAATATCCCTGATTGAGAAGGACAATCCGGACTGGATCGATCTTTACCCGGAGATCGCCGGTGGCGGCGGATAGGCCTCTGGGATACTGGATCGCCCGGTCGAGCCGGGCGATGACAGTCTTTTTGGGGACGAATCTGGTAACACCGGTTCTATGACAGCACCTGAAGCGACGTCAGACGTGCCTGCAAAGCCGACGCCAAAGCCTGCCGCCACCTCTTGGCGCGACGGCCTCGCCGTATATCTGCAGCCGCGGGTGCTGATCGTGTTGCTGCTCGGCTTCTCCTCTGGCCTGCCGCTGGCGCTGTCGGGCTCGACGCTGCAGGTGTGGATGAAGGAGGCCGGGGTCGATCTCGGCACCATCGGGCTGCTGGCGCTGATCGGCACGCCCTACACGCTGAAATTCCTCTGGGCGCCGCTGGTCGACGCGCTGCATGTGCCGCTGTTCACGCAAATGTTCGGTCGCCGTCGCGGCTGGCTGCTGTTCTCGCAGCTGTTGCTGATCGCGGCGATCATGGTGCTGGCGATGGCCGATCCGGCGCGATCGCCATGGTTCGCGGCACTTGCCGCGCTGCTGGTCGCAACCGCTTCGTCGACACAGGACATCGTGGTCGATGCCTTCCGCGTCGAAAGCCTGCCGGAAAGCGAGCAGGCCGCCGGCATGGCGTCCTATGTCGCAGCCTACCGCATCGGCATGCTGGTCTCGACCGCAGGCGCGCTGTTCATCGTCAGCGGGTTCGAGTCCGCCGGAGTGGCGCGCCCGTCGGCGTGGATGTGGGGCTATGTGGTGATGGCCGCGCTGGTCGTGATCGGCATCGTCACCGCGCTGGCTGCGACCGAGCCGGCCCAATCGAAAGGTGCGGAGGCAGCCACGCATGCGCAGACCGCAGCCGAACGCGTATGGCACGCGGCGCTCGGCGCGTTCTCCGAGTTCCTCAGCCGCAAGGACGCATTCGCGGCGCTCGCCTTTGTGGTGCTGTTCAAGTTCACCGACGCGTTCTCAGGCACCATGACCGCACCGTTCGTGATCGACATCGGCTTTTCCAAGGTCGATTACGCGGCGATCGTGAAGGGCGTAGGTCTTGCCGCAACCCTGATCGGCGGATTTGCCGGCGGCTTCGTGGCGCGGCGCTATTCGCTCGCCACCAGCCTCTGGATCGGCGGTGTGCTGCAGGCGATCGCCAACCTCTCGTTCTCCTGGCTCGCGCATGTCGGCGTCGATCAATGGGCGCTCGCGCTTGCGATCACGGCGGAGAACTTCACCAGTGCGATCGGCACCGTGATCTTCGTCGCTTATCTCTCGGCGCTGTGCCGCAACCCGCTGCACACCGCGACCCAGTATGCGCTGCTCACGGCGCTCGCGGCGGTCGGCCGCACCTATCTGTCATCGGGCGCGGGCTATGTCGCCAAGGCCGTTGGCTGGCCGGTGTTCTTCGCGATCTGCGTGCTGGTCGCGATCCCAAGCCTGATCCTGCTCGCCTGGCTGCAGCGCCGCGGGCATTTTGACGAGCTGGGGCCGGTGCGGGTTTAAGCCTCCGCTGTCGTCACCCGCGAAAGCGGGTGACCCAGTATTCCAGAGACAGTTGTGCTTGAATCGAGAGGCCGCGGCGTGCTGAATCGCCCGGTCGAGCCGTGCGTGACACTGCAATTGAGGCACGGCCCTACTTCGCGACCACGCTCCACTTGGTGACGATGGCTTCGCTCATCTGGCCGGCGTCCTGGGCGCAGGCGACCTCGTCGACCTTCACCGAGATTTCCTTGCCGGTGAAACTCTTCAGCTGCGCGGCCTGGGCGTCGTTGGTCGGAATGAGCTGGAAGGTTTCCGGCCCGGTCTCGAGGTTGCAGAGACCGTTCGGCGGCGGCAGGCGGCGCGGCTCGCTGGTGATCTGGTAGGTCGCGACGCGCTTGCCACGGTTCTTGGCATCGCGCACCTTCAGGGCGCTGAGTTCCCCCGACAGCACGTCGCCGGTCCGGATCATCTTGCCGGGCTTCTGCGGCGCGTCGCTCTGCTGCGCAATGGCGCAAGGCGCGGCGAAGGTGGCCGCCAGAAACGCAAAGCCCAAGCGTACGCCGAATCGCTGTGTCGTCATTTTCAGGAGTTCCGTATCTAGATTCGTCCGAGCGTGAATGACCGTCCCCGAATCGCCGTCCACCCTATCATTTTGTTTCAGCGCGATCTTTTCGGCTTGTCACCGAACGCCTGGCGTCTGCCGCTGGGTTCGGCCGCCGGATCGCGCGCTAGAACAGCGTCCGCTGCCGCATGGCTGCGGATAGCGTACCTTCATCGAGGTAATCAAGCTCTCCGCCGACCGGCACGCCATGCGCCAGCCGCGTCACCCGCACATTGGCCTCCGACAGCAGGTCGGTGATGTAATGCGCGGTGGTCTGGCCGTCGACGGTCGCATTCAGCGCCAGGATGATCTCGCTGACCTCAGGCGCATGCGCCCGCGCCACCAGCTGATCGATGGTGAGATCCTGCGGGCCGACTCCGTCGAGCGGCGACAACGTTGCGCCAAGCACGTGATAGCGGCCATTGGTCGCATTGGCGCGTTCCAGCGCCCAGAGATCGGCGACATCGGCGACCACGACGATGATCGAGGGATCGCGGCGCGGATCGGTGCAGACCGTGCAGGGATTTTGTGTATCGATGTTTCCGCAGGTGCAGACCTGGATCTTGTCGATGGCGACCTGCAACGCCGCGGTCAGCGGCGTCATCAGGGCTTCGCGCTTCTTGATCAGGTGCAGCGCCGCGCGCCGCGCCGAGCGCGGGCCAAGCCCGGGCAGCCGCGCCAGCAACTGGATCAGGCGTTCAATCTCGGGGCCGGCAACGCTTGCAGCCATTTAGGTCGGACCAAATCCCGGCGGCAGGCTGAGCCCGCCGGTGATAGCCATCATCTTCTCCTGCATCGCGGTCTCCGCCTTGCGGCGGGCGTCGCCGAGCGCGGTGACCAGCAAATCCTCGAGCACCTCGCGTTCCTCCGGCTTCATCAGCGACGGATCGATCTTGATGCCCTTCACTTCCATCTTGGCGGTCATGCGCACCGCGACCAGGCCGCCGCCGGAAATACCCTCGACCTCGACATTGCCGAGTTCGTCCTGCATCGCCTGCATCTTGGATTGCAGCTGCGCTGCCTGCTTCATCATGCCGAGAAAATCAGCCATGCGTGCGTTCCTATAATCTGATCAATCGTCGTCGCTGTCGGAAGTTTCAATCGGGTCTTCGCCGGTCGCATCCGCTACCGGAACCTCTGCGGCCAGGCGGCGGACCTCGACCACTTTCGTGCCGGGAAAGCGCGCCAGCACCTCCTGCACGCGCGGATCGGCCTCGGCGGCGCGCTGATGCTCGCTGCGCGCGAGTTCGTTCTGCGAGCGTACGGTGGGCTGGCCGGCCTCGTTAGAGATGATCACGGTCCAGCGCCGTCCGGTCCACAGTTCGAGCTTGCGCGACAGATCGGTGACGAGCGCGCGCTGCGCCTTCGGCTCGAGCGCGATCTCGAGCTGGCCATCCTCGATGCGCACCGGCCGCACGTCGGCCTCCAGCGCACTCTTGGTCATGATGTCGCGCTTCTCGCCGGCGAGCGCGATCAGTTGCGGGAAGCTAGTGATCCGCAGCGCCGGCGCGGCATCGGCAACCGGCGCCGCCATCTGCGGACGCGCGGCCAGATCGGCGCGTGGCGCCCCCTGCGGGGCACGCATCGGCACTGAGGGCATCGCAGACATCGCCGAGGACGGCGCGCCGCGCGACGGCTGTGACGCGGCCGAGCCTGACGTCGCGGGCGCGGCGCCACCACCGTTCTGCTCGATCATCATCCGGATCGCCTCATCCGGCGTCGGCAGATCGGCGACATAGGCAATCCGCACCAGCACCATCTCGGCGGCAGCGGCAGGCCGCGTCGCAGTCTGCACCTCGGCAATGCCCTTGAGCAGCATCTGAAACATCCGTGACAGCACCCGCATCGACAGTTTTGCCGCGAACTCGCGTGCACGCACCCGCTCGGTCTCGCCGAACGCGACATTGTCGGCGGTTGCCGGCACGACCTTCACGCGGGTGATGAAATTGACGAACTCGGCAAGGTCGGACAGCACCACGACCGGATCGGCGCCGACGTCATACTGCGCGCGGAATTCCGCGAAGGCGCTGGCGAGATCGCCGCGCGCCAGCGAATCAAAGAGATCGATGACGCGGGTGCGATCGGCAAGGCCGAGCATCTGCCTGACCGCGTCGGCCTTCACGTTGCCCGCGGCATGCGCGATCGCCTGGTCGAACAGCGACAGCGAGTCGCGCACCGAGCCTTCCGCCGCGCGCGCGATGATGCCGAGCGCCTCGGGCTCGACCTCGACGCCCTCCTTCGCGGCAATATTGCCGAGATGCTTCATCAGCACGTCGGCCTCGACGCGGCGCAGATCGAAGCGCTGGCAGCGCGACAGCACCGTGATCGGCACCTTGCGGATTTCGGTGGTGGCGAACACGAATTTGGCGTGCTCCGGCGGCTCCTCCAGCGTCTTCAGGAAGGCGTTGAAGGCCGCGGTCGACAGCATGTGGACTTCGTCGATGATGTAGACCTTGTAGCGCGCGCTCGCCGGCGCATAGCGCACGCTGTCATTGATCTGGCGGACGTCGTCGACGCCGGTATGGGACGCGGCGTCCATCTCCAGCACGTCCATGTGCCGGCTTTCCATGATCGCCTGGCAGTGCACGCCGAGGTCGGGCATGTGGATGGTCGGCCCCTTCACCGAGCCGTCCGGCTTGGCGTAGTTCAAGGCGCGGGCGAGGATGCGCGCGGTGGTGGTCTTGCCGACCCCGCGGACGCCGGTGAGGATCCAGGCCTGCGGAATCCGCCCGGTCTCGAATGCGTTCGAGACGGTGCGGACCATGGCCTCCTGGCCGATCAGATCCTCGAAGCTGGAGGGGCGGTATTTGCGGGCGAGAACGCGGTACGGCTTTGCGGTCTCCGGCGCTCCCCCGAGATCAAAACCGCTCTGGCCTGCGCCTTCGGAGGGATGGGAGGGGGCGCCAGCGTCATTCATGCGTCGATCCGCAACTTGGGAATTGTCTCTTGCAGCCGGCGTGCGGATAGGAGCCGAAATCAAGCGCCGGGCGCGGAGACCGCCATTCCAGCACGATTCGCTCGGAAAAACAGGTAGGAGACTGACGAGCGACCCGATCCGGACCTCGTTAGGGCTGCTTCCTTCCGGACCTGACCCGGTTGGCGAGTGGCTCGTCCACCGCCAATCTCCCGGTCCCTATTTGGGGCCAAAACCGTCGGAAAGCAAGCGGCCTGACCGTGCTTTGTGGGACTTGTGTGGGAACACGGAAAGGCATTATTTGCCCCTCATGTCGGGCTCCAATTGGTCGCTGCATTCGCAGCTCAAGAAAGACACCATCGACATCGGCGACCTGCCGCTGTGCAAGGTGCTCGTCATCAAGGATGCGCATTATCCCTGGCTGCTGCTGGTGCCACGGCGCGACGGCGCGGTCGAGATCATCGACCTCGACGAGGTCGAGCAGGCGCAGCTGATGACGGAGATCACCCGCGTCTCGCGGGCCCTGAAAGAGGTCACCAAGTGCGACAAGCTGAATGTCGCCGCGCTCGGCAACCTCGTCCCGCAGCTTCACGTCCATGTCATCGCGCGCCGTACCAGCGACGCTGCATGGCCGCGTCCCGTTTGGGGCGTGATGCCGCCGCTGGCGCATGACGCCGAGGAAGTGCAGAATTTCATCAGCGCGCTTCGCCGCAAGATCTGGTTGGGTTGAACTCCGATGTCCGCATTCGATTCCTTTCCGCTCGGCCAGCCGGCCTTCGTCACCCATGTGCTGGACCGCGCCGCGCATCTGCGCAGCGATGACGAAAAACTGTTTGCGCTCGAAGGCCACCGCGAGGCCCGCGCCTATGTGATCTATCGCGACTCGCTGGTGGTGAAGCAGGAGGAAGGCGGCGCCCGCGCACTGCTCTCGCTGGAGGAGGCGCGCAGCTTTGGCGCCAATCCCGGCACGATCTTCCTGGGCTTGCGCGATGCCGCGCCGATCTTCGGCATGGGGATCGCACCGCAAGCCGCGGAGAAGCTGCTCGGACGCGGCGACGTCGCGATCACCGAATTGCGCGGCATGGCGATGCAGGGCGTTGTGCCGCCCGAGCAGCTCTCGGCGATCGCAATGGCGAAATCCATGGTGACCTGGCACCAGCGCCACGGCTTCTGCGCGAATTGCGGCACCCGCACGGCGATGAAGGACGGCGGCTGGAAGCGCGTATGTCCGAGCTGCAAGGCCGAGCACTTTCCGCGCACCGATCCGGTCGTGATCATGCTGGTCACGTCAGGCGACAAGGTGCTGATGGGACGGCAGAAGCAGTTCATGCCCGGCATGTATTCCTGCCTCGCCGGCTTCGTCGAGGCCGCCGAGACCATCGAGGATGCGGTCCGGCGCGAGATTTTCGAGGAGGCCGGCATCCGCTGCACCGACGTCAATTACTACATGACGCAGCCCTGGCCCTATCCGTCATCGCTGATGATCGGCTGCACCGCGCGTGCGACCAACGAGGACATCGTGGTCGACCGCACCGAGCTGGAGGATGCGCGCTGGTTCGACCACGCCGAGGCGACGCTTATGCTCAAGCGCCAGCACCCCGACGGCCTTGCCGGTCCGCATCCGTTCGCGATTGCCCATCATTTGCTCGGGCGCTGGGTGCATCACCGAAACCCGTTGGACCAGTAGCGGGAACCGGACATCGTTCTGCCGATTAGTCCGAGCACTGCTTGTGGCAGTTGACGGAACCATTGCGACGGACCCCTGCATGAATTTTCCGAACGGCGCCCCGAAAGTCCCGCCCCGCATCCTCTGCATCGGCCTGCCGGTGCGCGACCTGACCTTTCGCGTCAATGTCCCGGCGCGCGGCTCCAAGGAGAATGCGACGCATTTCGACGAGATCTGCGGCGGCAATGCGCTGAACGCCGCGATCGGCATCGTCCGGCTGGGCGGCCGCGCCTCGATCTGCGGACCGATGGGCGATTCGCGGGAGACCTCGAGCCGCTACATCTTCGACAAGCTCGGCGAGGAGGGCATCGAGACCAACCATCTCATCCACATGCCGAACCTGGTCACCCCGATCTCGGCGATCATGATCGACGCCACCGGCGAGCGCACCATCGTCACCTTCCGCGATCCCGAGCTTTGGAAGGTCAAGCTGCCGCCGACCGAGCTACTGCTGGAGGATTGCGCGGCGATCCTGACCGAGAGCCGCTGCGCACCGTTCTGCACCGAGCTGTGCGCCGAGGCCGTCAGGCGCGGCATTCCCGTGGTGGTCGACGTCGACCGCGCGATGTCGATGCGGGAAGGGCTGCTCACCGCCTCCTCGCATCTGGTGTTTTCCAGCGAGCCGCTGCAGGAGACCGCCGACGTCACCGACGACGGGCAGGCGCTGCAGAAGCTCGCCAAGCTGACCCCCTCCTTCCTGGCCGGCACCCGCGGGCCGATGGGCACGATCTGGCTCAACGAGCAGGGCGAGCTCGACGAAACCCCCGCCTTCCCGGTCCACACCGTCGACACGCTCGGCGCCGGCGACGTCTTCCACGGGGCATTTGCGCTGGCCATCACCGAACAGCAGGAGCTACGGCAGGCGCTTCGCTTCGCCTCAGCCGCCGCAGCGCTGAAATGCACCCGCTTCGGGGGTGCTTATGCCGCACCGCAACGTGCTGAAGTTGAAGCGTTTTTGGGCGAACACGCCGAGGCCCGGCCGGCCTGACCGGCCACGACCCGCTTGATTTGGAAGATTTTTCTCTATATGAGGGAGATTGAACCTTCATGTGGAACTTTCTTCTATGACCGATGTCGCCATCCAGCTTCATGACAACAACCGCCGCCTCGATGCGATCGACCGCAAGATCCTGACCGTGCTGCAGGAGGACGCCTCGCTCTCCGTCGCCGAGATCGGCGACCGGGTCGGGCTGTCCTCGACACCGTGCTGGAAGCGCATCCAGCGGCTGGAGGCCGATGGCGTGATCCTGCGCCGCGTCGCGCTGGTCGACCAGAACAAGATCGGGCTCGGGATTTCGGTGTTCGTCTCGGTCGAGAGCGCCGACCATTCGGAGGCGTGGCTGCGCAAATTCGCCGACGCCGTCAGCGCCATGCCCGAGGTGATGGAATTTTACCGGATGGCCGGCGACGTCGACTACATGCTGCGCGTCGTGGTCGCGGACATGCAGGCCTATGACGTCTTCTACAAGAAGCTGATCTCGGCGGTGCCGCTGAAGAACGTCACCTCGCGCTTTGCGATGGAGAAGATCAAGTCGGTCACGGCGCTGCCGGTGCCGGCGGCGTAAGCACCACCTTCTCAACTGTCATCGCCCGGCTTGACCGGGCGATCCAATACGCCGCGGCCTCTCGGCTCAATCACTACCGTCTCTGGAATACTGGATCACCCGCATGCGCGGGTGATGACACCGTTGTTGGCCGCGAGCAGCGCGCTCTCAAATCTTCTGATTGTACTCGCCGACCTCGGGGTGAGTGCGCAGCACGGAATCCATCGCCTCGAACAGGTCGTGCATGCGCTGCTCGCTGACCGGGCTTTCCACCACGACCACGAGCTCCGGCTTGTTCGAGGATGCGCGCACCAGGCCCCAGCTGCCGTCCTCGACCGTGACGCGGACGCCGTTGACCGTGACGAGATCGCGGATGTTCTGGCCTGCGACCTGCGCGCCCTTCTGTTGCAGCGTCTCGAAGTGCTTCACCACGGCGTCGACGACGCCGTATTTCGCCTCGTCGGCGCAATGCGGCGACATGGTCGGCGACGACCAGGTCTTCGGCAGCGCTTCCTTCAGGTCGGCCATCGACTTGCCGGGGGCGCGGTCGAGCATCTCGCAGATCGCGATCGCCGACACCAGGCCGTCGTCATAGCCGCGGCCGAACGGCTTGTTGAAGAAGAAATGGCCGGACTTCTCGAAGCCGGCGAGCGCGCCCAATTCATTGGTGCGACGCTTCATGTAGGAATGACCGGTCTTCCAGTAGACCGTCTTCGCGCCCTGCTTCTGCAATATGGGGTCCGTCACGAACAACCCGGTCGACTTCACGTCGACGACGAACTGTGCATTCGGGTTGATCGCCGACATGTCGCGCGCCAGCATGACGCCGACCTTGTCGGCAAAGATCTCCTCGCCGGTGTTGTCGACCACGCCGCAGCGATCACCGTCGCCGTCGAAGCCCAAACCCACGTCAGCCTTGTGCTCCAGCACCGCATCGCGGATCGCGTGCAGCATCTCCATGTCTTCCGGATTCGGATTGTATTTCGGGAAGGTGTGATCGAGCTCGGTGTCGAGCGGGATCACTTCGCAGCCGATCGCCTGCAGCACCTGCGGCGCGAACGCACCCGCGGTGCCGTTGCCGCAGGCCGCCACCACCTTCAGCTTGCGCTTCAGCTTCGGCCGATTGGTGAGGTCGGCGATGTAGCGCGCCGGATAGTGCTCGTGAAACAGGTAGGAGCCGCCGGTCTTGTTGTCGAACGCGGCGTTGAGCACGATCTCCTTCAGCCGGGTCATCTCGTCGGGGCCGAAGGTGAGCGGGCGGTTGGCGCCCATCTTGACGCCGGTCCAGCCATTGTCGTTATGCGATGCGGTGACCATCGCGACGCAGGGCACGTCGAGATCGAACTGCGCGAAATAGGCCATCGGCGTCACCGCGAGCCCGATGTCGTGCACCTTGCAGCCCGCGGCCATCAGGCCCGAGATCAGCGCGTATTTGATCGAGGCGGAATAGCCGCGGAAGTCGTGACCGGTGACGATCTCCTGCTTGACGCCGAGCTCCGCGATCAGCGCGCCGAGCCCCATGCCCAGCGCCTGCACGCCCATCAGGTTGATCTCCTTGTTGAACAGCCAGCGCGCGTCGTATTCGCGAAACCCGGTCGGCTTCACCATCGGCTCGGATTCGAAGGCATAGGTGTTCGGGACCAGCGCGGATTTCGGCTTGGGAAACATGGATCGGCCTTATGGTCATGCAGAGGGTATCGCCGCAGCCTTTAGCGAATGCGCAGGCCGGGCGAAAGCTGAGACTGCGGCTGGTGGCCGACAATTACGGCGGAAATGGCGGCGATATCGGGTCGCCGCGGATACCCCGAAAGGGCTGGATTTATTGCTCCAGCAACAACTTGCCGTTGGCGTATTCGAAGCGCTTCAGCTTCGACAGGAAGGACAGGCCGAGCAGGTTTTCGGACAGCGCCTCGTCCGGCAGCACCAGGGCGTCGACGTCGCGCACGGTGAGGCCGCCGAGCTCGATCATGGCGATGCGCGTGCGCGCGGCCTTGATGGTGCCGTTGGCGGTGGTGACACGCGAGGTGTAATCGCCCGGCACCGGTCGCAGGCCGAACCGCGCGGCCGAGGTCTCGTTCAGGGCCACCACGGAAGCGCCGGTGTCGACCATGAAGTAGATGCGCTGGCCGTCGATCCGGCCGTCGGTCGCGAAATGGCCGCGGGGATCGGGCGCAATGCTGAGCGTGCGGGAGCTGGCCTGCGCCACCGTGACGGCGGGGGCGATGGTCTGCTTTGCGGTGGTCGCGGCGGCGGGCGACATCTTGCTGGCCATCTGTGCCATGAAGGTGCCCAGCCCGATCAGGATGGCCGCGAAAATCATCAGGTTACGCATGACACCATACTCGGAAAACCGAACACGCAATTTCACCACGCCGCACGCCCCGCCGCGAGCAAGCGCGGCAACGCGAGGCTGCCATTTTGGCGAAAAGGATGAGCGAAGAGTTAATGCCAGCCCGTGAGAGGTGGCTGAACGACATCGGCCGCCTCTGACGGAAGGATTTTGCCGGCTTTCAGGCCGACTTTCAGGCCGTCTTGGCAACCGGGCTCGGCATCGCAACGCGCAGCGCGTAGTAGACAGCGCCCGCGATTCCGCCCCCGAAGAACCAGCCATAGACCGCCCACCACGCCGGCAGGATCGAGGTGAAGTTCGGCAGCACCGACGAGAACAGGGCGCCGATGGCAGCTGCGATCAGCGCGCTGACGTTCCAGCCGTTCTGAAAGCGATATTCGCCGTTCTCCTGATACAGCGCCGGCACGTTCACGCGACCTTTGGCGATCAGATAGTAGTCGACCATCATGATGCCGAAGATCGGTCCCATCGTCGCGCCGATCAGTCCGACGAACGAGGCGGCGTTGCCCTCCCAGGGCGCGAACGGATACAGCGCCAGCGCGATCAGCGCCGCGATGTAGCCGCCCTTCTTGAAGTCGATATGCCGCGGAAACACGTTGGAGAAATCGAACGCCGGCGAGACGAAATTGGCGACGACGTTGATGCCGAGCGTTGCCACCGCAAAGGTGACCGCAGCGAGCAGCGCCAGGAACCAGCTGTCGAACTTCGCCGAGATCTGGTCAGGATGCAGCAGCACCTCGTGATAGACGTTGAACGCCGCGATCGTGGTGACGCCGGCGACCAGCGAGAACAGGATCAGATTGACCGGCAGGCCCCAGATATTGCCCTTGCGCAGCGCGTGCACGTCCGGCGCATAGCGCGAGAAGTCGCAGAAGTTGAGATAGAGCGCGGCGAAATAGGTGATCCAGGTCGCGGCGACGGCGCAGAGCGCCGGGAACGAGCCGGGCACGCCGGGCACGCCGGCTTCCTTGGTCTTCTCCAGCAGCACATCCTGCGGGATCGGCGCCGTGAGCGAGATGCCGCCGGCCGCGATGCAGAGATAGACCGCGAGGATCAGCATCATCAGCCACACCGCCGGCCCTGCCCAGTCCTGGAAGCGGCGCACCGTTTCCATGCCGCGCTGGATGATCAGGAGCTGCAGCGCCCAGATCACGACGAAGCAGATCACCTCGAGCGTGGAATGGCCGAGCATGTGGCTGGACTGGTGGAACGCCTTGAAGCTGTCGATGCGCGTCAGCAGCGCGACGATCGCGCCCGAGGCCGCCGCGGTCTGCGCGCCGTACCAGAAGCAGGCGACGATGGCGCGGACCAGCGCCGGAATGTTGGCGCCCCAGATCCCGAACGAGGCGCGTGCCAGCACCGGATAGGGCACGCCGGTCCTCACGCCGGCATTGCCGATCAGGCTCATCAGCACGAAGATCACCAGCGAGCCGGCACCGATCGCGAGGATGAAATTGACGAAGCTGCCGCAGAGCAGGAACAGGCTGGCGGCGAGATAGTAGCCCCACAGGCTGTGCACGTCCGACGTCCAGACGTTGAAGATGCTGAAGGCGCCCCAGTTGCGTTCCCTGGCCGGCGCGAGGTCTTCGTTGTAGAGCGACGGCGATGCGTTCTTGATCTCCAGGTTCTTGATCTCCATGGCAGCGTCCCCAAAATGCGAGCCCGTGATCCCGGCGCGCAAATCTAACCACCGTTTGCAGGCGCTCGCCAGCGCAACCGATCAAGCATCATCCGGAAAACAGAGACTCGGTGTCGTCCCGGCGAAGGCCGGGACCCATAACCACCAATGTCTCTTGTTGCGCGATGTTGGAACGACGAGTCCCGTCCACAACACCGGCCGCGGTGTATGGGTCCCGGCCCCCGTGCGCAATTGCGCACTCGGCCGGGACGACGAATGAGAGAAATGCGACCTTGGGGCGCAACAACGCGAAACGTTGACGCGGCACGACAAAGCATTGCCTCGAAGATTTAGGTCCCGCGCGGTTTCACGCGCCTTGTCGGCATCGCGCTGGCGGGATCTTCCGGCCAGGGATGGCGCGGATAGCGGCCGCGCAGGTCGGAACGAACCGCGGCGTAGCTGCCGCGCCAAAAACCGGGCAGATCGCGCGTCACCTGCACCGGCCGCTGCGCCGGCGACAGCAGTTCCAGCACCAGCGGCACCGCCCCCTTGGCGATCGAAGGATGGATGTTGAGCCCGAACAGTTCCTGCAGCCGCACCGCAATGGTCGGCCCCTGCTCGGCCTCGTAATCGATCGCGAGCTGCGTTCCGGTCGGCGCCTCGAAATGCGTCGGCGCCTCGCGGTCAAGCCGGGCGCGCAATTCCCACGGCAGCAGCGCCATCAGCGCATCGGACAGATCGCCGGCGGACAGATCCTTCAGCGCGGTCTTGTCGTACAGCGCAGGCACCAGCCAGTCCTCGGCACGCGCGGCAAGTGCAGCATCCGACAGATCGGGCCAGCTCTCGTCCTCGGCCTTGCGCAGGAACATGATTCGGTCGCGCCATTGTTTCGAATGCTTCGACCACGGCAGCCGGTCGAGACCCGCCGCGATCAGGCCGTCGGCGAAGATGCGTGCGGTCTCGGCCGAGGGCTGCAGCGACATCGGCGCTTCCGACAGCGTGATCGCGTGCAGCGAGCGCCGGCGGCGGGCGCGCAGCGCCATCGCGCCGCGATCGAACGTCACTTCTTCGACATTCTCGATCTGGTCGGCGAAGCGCTGCTCGATCTCGTCCTGGGTGATCGGTGCCGCCAGCAGGATGCGGCCGCTCGCGGCCGTGCCGGTCAGTTCGGCGACCGCGATATAGGGCAGCCGCGCTAACGCGGACGTCTGCTCGACTGCGGCGCCACGGCCATTGGCCAGTACGAAGCTGCCATTGCCGCGGTTTTTGGCGACGCGGTCCGGGAACGCGAAGGCCAGCATGACGCCGGTGGAAAGATCGCCGCGATCGACAGACACTACCTTTGCGGCCCCCCCTCCCCGGCTCTCCCCCGCAAGGGGGGAGGGAGAAGAAAGTCTCTCAGACCTCTCCACCTGCGAGGCCCAGCGTTCGGCCATGCTGCGCGCGCTCGATGCCCGCTGCGAACGGTCGCGGCGGAACTGGTCGAGCCTGTGGTCGAGATCGACGCTGTCGCCGCCGAGCCCGCGCTCGGTCAGCACCGCGGCGATCTCGGCCGCCTCCTCAGCCGCGCCGAACCGGGCGGAATCCACGATCATGCGCGCCAGCCGCGGCGGCAGCGCCAGCGCGCGCAGGCTCTTGCCCTCTTCGGTGATGCGGCCGTCACCATCAAGCGCACCGAGCTCTGACAGCAGCGACTTCGCTTCCTTGAGCGCCGGGCCCGGCGGGGGATCGAGGAAGGCAAGGCTAGCGGGATCGCTGACGCCCCATTGCGCGAGGTCGAGCACCAGCGAGGACAGGTCGGCGGAGAGAATCTCGGGCGCGGTGTAGGCCGGAAGCGACGCTGTCTGCGGCTCGTCCCACAGACGGTAGCAGACGCCGGGCTCGATGCGGCCGGCGCGGCCGCGCCGTTGATCCACCGCTGCGCGCGAGGCCCGCACGGTCTCGAGCCGGGTCAACGCAATGTCAGGCTCGTAGCGCGGCACCCGCGCCAGGCCGGAATCCACCACGATGCGCACGCCCTCGATGGTCAGTGAGGTCTCGGCGATCGAGGTCGCCAGCACCACCTTGCGCGTGCCTTTCGGCGCCGGCGCGATGGCGCGATCCTGCACGCTCGCATCGAGCGCGCCGAACAGCGGCACGATCTCGATGGAGGCGTCGTGCACGCGTTCGGCGAGGAAGGTCTGGGTGCGGCGGATCTCGGCCGCGCCCGGCAGGAAGGCGAGCACCGAGCCGGCATCGGCGCGCAGCGCGGTTGCGATCGTCTCGGCCATCTGCCGCTCCAGCGGCGCGTCCACCTTGCGGCCGACATAACGGGTCTCGACCGGAAAGGCGCGGCCCTCGCTCTCGACAACAGGCGCATCGCCAAGCAGTCTTGCGACCCGCGCGCCGTCGAGCGTGGCCGACATCACGAGGATGCGCAGATCCTCGCGCAGGCCGGTCTGCGCGTCGCGCGCCAGCGCCAGCCCGAGATCGGCGTCGAGCGAGCGCTCGTGGAATTCGTCGAACAGCACCGCGGCGACGCCGTTGAGCTCGGGATCGTCGAGGATCTGGCGCGAGAAGATGCCTTCGGTGACGACCTCGATCCGCGTCGCGCGCGACACCTTTGAGCCGAAGCGCACGCGATAGCCGACGGTCTCGCCGGCGCGCTCACCGAGCGTCTTCGCCATCCGCTCGGCGCTGGCGCGCGCAGCGATGCGGCGCGGCTCCAGCACGATGATCTTCTTGCCCCTGGCCCAGGGCGCATCGAGCAAGGCCAGCGGCACGCGCGTGGTCTTGCCGGCGCCCGGCGGCGCGACCAGGACTGCGGAATTATGGCCATCGAGCGTGCGGTCGAGTTCATCGAGCACGGCGTCGATCGGCAGCGGGCTATCGAAATGGCGTGGCAAGGACTTTCATCGCGGCAGCGGCTGGGACGGCCTGCGTCCCGTGGTTAACGAACGTCTCTGGTCCCTTTCGGAATCGTCTCGGACTCCTGGCCTCTTAGACCATTCGCCTGTTGCAGGGAACCGGGGAAAGGTCCGGGTTCGGCGGCACATCATTTGTATTGATAAAGGAGAAAGCAACGGATCGGGCCGATGATAGGCACGATCACGCCGGAACAGGACAAGGATGACCACAAACGGCACAGCAGCTGCGACAGATCGTTCCGCCGGGAACGTGGGCGCGCGCGTCGATTGGGTCGACTATGCCAAGGGCATCTGCATCATCATGGTCGTGATGATGCACTCCGTGCTGGGGGTCGAAAAGGCCGCCGACCAGACCGGCTTCATGCATTATGCCGTGATGTTCGCGAAGCCGTTCCGGATGCCGGACTTCTTCCTGATCTCGGGACTGTTCCTGTCGGTCGTAATCGACCGCGACTGGCGCACCTATCTCGACCGCAAAGTGATGCACTTCGCCTATTTCTATGTGCTGTGGGTGACGATCCAGTTCGGCTTCAAGGCGCCGTCGCTGGCCGCCGAGGCGGGCTGGGCCCAGGTCGGGCTCGCGTATCTCGAATCCTTCATCGAGCCGTTCGGCACGCTGTGGTTCATCTATCTGCTGCCGATCTTCTTCGTCGTCACCAAACTGACGCGCAACGTCCACCCGCTCGTGATCTGGCTGATCGCAGCATTGCTGGAGTCGGCGCATGTCGCGACCGGCTGGACCGTGATCGACGAGTTCTGCTCCCGCTTCGCCTATTTCTACACCGGCTATGTCCTCGCCAGTTACGTGTTCGTGCTGTCGGACCGCGCGCGGGCACGGCCTGCGTTTGCGCTGCTCGGGCTTGGGCTCTGGGCGCTCGTCAACGGCAGCCTGGTTGCGCTCGATATCAGCGAATGGCCTGTTGTCTCGCTGGCGCTCGGCTTTGCCGGCGCCTGCGCAATCATCGTGACCGGCACGCTGTTGGCGCGCGCGCACTGGCTCGGCTTCCTGCGCTTCTGCGGCGAGCATTCGATCGTAATCTATCTCGCCTTCTTCCTGCCGATGGCCGCGACACGCACCCTGCTGCTGAAGTCCGGGGTCATCCACGACATCGGTCTGGTTTCGCTGATCGTGACCGCGGTCGGCGTCGCCGGTGCGCTCCTGATCTGGCGGCTGGCGCTGGCGGCGCGGGCCAATTTCCTGTTCGAACGGCCCGATGCGTTCTGGATCGCCCCGAAAAAGGCAGCGCCCGCTTTGCAAGCGGCCGAATAGTGCCGAAAGTCATAGGCCGGATTCGTTCCGACAGAGGCGATTCCGGCCGCTCCAATTTTCCGCGCATTGAAATTACTGGCTTTTTGGTCCCGAATGTTTCGTCGTTGGGCCGCCGACGAAACAATTCTCCCGGTCACGAAACCATTTTCCGCTTTTCGCGCAGACATCCGGAAACGGGCGGTAACTAACAATTCTCCTAACGAAACGCCGCCTAACGGCGAATTGGGAGCCTGTCATGCCGAACGTCATCGCCATCAACACTGCAGCCAAGAAGCACATCGACGCTGCCCGCGCGACCTCGGATGAAATGCTGCTCGCGAGTATCGCCCAGAATAACCGCACCGCGATGCACACGCTCTATGCCCGCCACAATGTCCGGGTTTACCGCTTCGTGCTGCGGATGGTCCGCGACACCACGATGGCCGAGGACCTGGTCAGCCAGGTGTTCCTGGACGTCTGGCGCACCGCGGCCCAGTTCGAGGGCCGCTCGCAGGTTTCGACCTGGCTGCTGTCGATCGCCCGCTTCAAGGCGCTGACCGCGCTGCGCCAGCGCAAGCATGAGGATATCGACCAGGACGACGTGCTGGAGATCGCCGATGGCGCCGACACGCCGGAAACCTCGCTCGATCGCGCCACCACCAGCGAGATCCTGCGCGCCTGCGTGGCCAAGCTGTCGCCGGCGCACCGCGAGATCATCAACCTGGTCTACTACCATGAGAAGTCGGTCGAGGAGGCCGGGAAGATCATCGGTATCCCGCAGAGCACGGTGAAGACCCGCATGTTCTATGCCCGCAAGCAGCTTGCCGACCTCCTCAGGGGTGCCGGCGTGGACAGCGTCGCGGCTTAATCTAACGCAAATTCAGATACTTAGCAGGAGATCGCGCGATTCAGGCAATTGTAGACGAAGCCGAAAAAGTCAGGCGACGAAACAATTGAAACAATCGACGACATCACCCGGAAAAACCCGATCTCTATACCCATATCCAACGACGCAACCGCAACCACTACCAGCTCAACAAGTTTCGACGCTTCTCTAGTTCCAACCTCCCAAGTAGCCTCCAACGACCCGGCCGGGATGCCCCCCAGCCGGGTCGCTCTGTTTTTGGCGCGGCGTCGTGAAGCCGAACTCACCTCGTCTCACACGGACGTGACGTCATTCGCGACGGCTCAGCCGTAACGGCCAGACCGTCCTCGCGAAGACCATCAGGCGTACCCGGCACGGCCTTCTGGCGAGCCGGGAGTTCTGATGGACGGACGACGATGCTCAGCCTTGCCCTAGCCCTGCTTACCGGTGTCGCCACCGTCGCCGCCCCCTGCACCCTGCCGATGCTGCCAATCCTGCTTGGGGTATCGATAGGCCAGACCCGCAAGGCGCGGCCCGCGGTGATCGCGCTCGGCTTCGTGATGTCATTCTCTGCGGTGGCATTGCTGCTGAGCGCGATCACGCGTGCGTTCGATTTCGATCCGAATGTGCTGCGCACCGGCGCAGCCGTCCTGCTCGCCGGCTTCGGCCTCTTGATGATCTGGCCGGCGCCGTTCGAATGGCTGTCGATCCGGCTCAGCGGTGCCGCTTACGGCGCCGGTCAGGCTGCGCCGTCGCAGGGCCTGCTCGGCGGCTTCGTGCTCGGCAGCACGCTCGGCCTGGTGTGGACGCCCTGCGCCGGACCGGTGCTCGGCTCGATCCTGACCATCGTCGCGACCTCGAAGGATACGGCGTGGGCGAGCCTGCAGCTCGTCACCTACGCGATCGGCGCCGCGATCCCGATGCTCGCGATTGCCTATGGCGGCCAAGCCGTCACCACCCGCGTGCGCAGCATGGCGCGGATCGCGCCGCGTCTGCAGCAGGGCTTCGGCGTCCTGATCATCGGCTTCGCTGCACTTTCCTACCTGCAATACGACACGCTGATCGTGGCGTGGCTGACCCAGTTCTATCCCAACGGCCAGATCGGCCTCTGAACCCCACAGGAGATATCGATGCCCGTGCGCTTGCTTGCTGTGTCGGCCCTCGTCGGCGCCCTTGGCCTGGGCGGCGCCGTCATCCCCGGCCTCTGCTCGGAGTTCGACACGCCGGCGAAAGCGGTGCCGGTGGCCGCGGCGATGACGGCCGAACAGAGCCAGACCGCGCCGGAATTCGCCGGCATCAGCAACTGGTTCAATTCGAAGCCGCTGAAGCTCGCCGATCTGCGCGGCAAGGTGGTGCTGGTGGATTTCTGGACCTATGGCTGCGTCAACTGCGTCAACACGCTGCCGCACGTCACCGAACTCTATTCAAAGTACCGGGACCGCGGCCTCGTCGTGATCGGGGTCCACACCCCGGAATTCCCGTTCGAGCATTCGGCGTCCAACGTGCAGGCGGCACTGAAGCGGCACGGCATCCTCTATCCGGTGGCGCAGGACAACAATTCGCAGACCTGGAACGCCTACGGCAACCAGTATTGGCCGGCGCAATATATCATCGACCAGAACGGCAAGATCGTCTTCCAGCACGCCGGCGAGGGGCGGTACGACGAGATCGACCGCACCGTCGCCCGGCTGCTCAGCGCCAACAGCTAGCGCATGATCCGGAAAAGTGGGACCCGGTTTTCCCTAAAGATCATGCTCAAATGGAGATGAGACGATGATGCGATTGCATTCAATCGCATCATCGTCTCGGACAATCCGCCCTGTTTGTCGTCACACCTGGCGTGGTAAGGTCCACGCCAGGTCGGCGACAAATGGTGGATCATGTTCGAAGGCTGGGATGCGGTCGTACTCGCCCGCGCGCAATTCGCTTTCACGATGTCGTTCCACATCGTGTTTCCCGCATTCTCGATCGGGCTTGCGAGCTATCTCGCGGTGCTCGAGGCGCTGTGGCTTGCCACCAAGCGCGAAGTCTACATCAACCTGTTCAATTACTGGCTGAAGATCTTCGCGGTCGCGTTCGGCATGGGCGTGGTCTCGGGCATCGTGATGTCCTACCAGTTCGGCACCAACTGGTCGTCCTTTGCCGACAAGACCGGGCCGGTGATCGGCCCGATGATGGCCTATGAGGTCCTGACCGCGTTCTTCCTCGAGGCGGGCTTCCTCGGCGTGATGCTGTTCGGGCTGTCGCGCGTCGGCCCAAGGCTGCACTTCCTGGCGACCCTGATGGTCGCGATCGGCACGCTGATCTCGGCGTTCTGGATTCTATCGGCCAATTCCTGGATGCAGACGCCGACCGGCCATGCCGTCAATGCCGATGGCCAGTTCGTCGCAGCCGACTGGCTCAAGGTGATCTTCAATCCCTCGTTCCCGTATCGCCTCGTGCACATGGTGCTGGCGGCGTATCTCACCACCTCGCTCGTGGTCGGCGCAGTCGGCGCCTGGCACCTGCTGCGCGACCAGCATCTCGCCGGCCCGCGGGTGATGTTTTCGATGGCGATGTGGATGGCGACGCTGGTGGCGCCGATCCAGATCCTCGCCGGCGACCAGCACGGCCTCAACACGCTGGAGCACCAGCCGGCCAAGGTGATGGCGATGGAAGGCCACTACCAGAGCCACAAGGACGGCGCGCCGCTGATCCTGTTCGGCTGGCCCGACCAGGCCGAAGCGAAGGTGAAATATGCGATCGAGGTGCCGAAGCTCTCGTCGCTGATCCTGAAGCATTCGCTCGACGCCCCGCTCGCCGGCCTCGACACCGTGCCGCGTGAAAACTGGCCGCCGGTGCCGATCACCTTCTGGTCGTTCCGCATCATGGTCGGGCTCGGCTTCCTGATCCTGGGACTCGGCCTGCTCAGCCTCGTGATGCGCTGGCGCGGCATGATGTACCAGTCGCCGCTGCTGCACCGCTTCGCGGTCCTGATGGGCCCGGCCGGCTTCATCGCAGTGCTCGCCGGCTGGATCACCACGGAGACCGGGCGGCAGCCGTTCACCGTCTACGGGCTGTTGCGCACCACCGACTCGGTATCGCCGCTGGCGGCGCCTGCGGTCGGCTCCTCGCTGATCGCCTTCATCATCGTCTATTTCGCCGTGTTCACCGCGGGCGTGATCTATATCCTGCGGCTGATGGCGCAGCCGCCGCATCCCGGCGAGCTTGGCCCGACAAAGGATCTCCCCGCCCGTGCCGCCGGCATCACGCCGGCCGCAGGTGCTGCCGTGGAGGGCGCGCGATGAGCATTCCCATCGACCTCACCACGATCTGGGCCTTCATCATCGCCTTTGCCGTGTTCGTCTATGTCGTGATGGACGGCTTCGATCTCGGCCTCGGCATCCTGTTTCCGGTGTTTCCGCAAAAGGCCGATCGCGACGTCATCATGAACACGGTGGCGCCGGTGTGGGACGGCAACGAGACCTGGCTGGTGCTCGGCGGCGGCGGCATGATGGCGGCGTTTCCGCTGGCCTATGCGGTGCTGATGCCGGCGCTCTACACGCCGATGATCGCGATGCTGCTCGGCCTCGTGTTCCGCGGCGTCGCCTTCGAATTCCGCTGGCGGACCCAGAAGGCGCGCAACAAATGGGACCTCGCCTTCGCCGGCGGTTCGCTGGTCGCGACCCTGGCACAGGGGATCGCGCTCGGCGCCATCCTGCAGGGCATCCATGTCGAGGGACGCCACTATGCCGGCGGCTGGTGGGATTGGCTGACGCCGTTCAGCGTCCTGACCGGCATCGCGCTGGTGATCGGCTACGCGCTGCTGGGAGCGACCTGGCTGGTGATGAAGACCGAGGGCGAGTTGCGTGACCGCGCCTATCATCTGAGCTGGATCCTGCTGATCGCGATGCTGTGCGCGATCGGCGCGGTCAGCATCGCAACGCCGTTCCTGGCCGTGCAGTACACCCAGCGCTGGTTCGCCTGGCCCAACATCATCCTCACCGCGCCGGTGCCGATCGCGGTCGCCGCCGCCACCGCGCTGCTGCTGCGCGCGCTCAGCAACAAGAACGACCACCAGCCGTTCTTCCTGACACTGGCGCTGTTCGCGCTGTCCTATGCCGGGCTCGGCATCAGCATGTACCCGTACATCGTGCCGCAGAGCATCACGATCTGGCAGGCGGCGGCGCCCGCCAACAGCCAGATCTTCATGCTGTTCGGGGTCTCGATCCTGGTGCCGCTGATCCTCGGCTACACCGCCTGGGCCTATTGGGTGTTCCGCGGCAAGATGCGGCCCGGCCACGGATACCACTGATGCCGCAGGCCCCGAATCAACGGCCGCTCGGCCAGCGCCTGTTGTGGTTCGCGGCGCTCTGGCTCGGCGGCGTCGGCACGGTGACAGTGATCTCGTTCGCGTTGCGACTCTGGATCGCGCCGAAATGAGGCGAATGGCGCGGCACGCCCGGCCCTCAATGACAAAAAACGGAAGCATTACAGTGATATAGTGTGACGCCCGCCCTAAACTTGCCATCAAGCTGCCGCTCAGATTTGATGCTGCCGCGATTTGGGGTCGAGCAACCATTTGGCCGCGCGCCACAAGGAGAGCTTTGCATGACGAAACTTCGTCACCTGGTCTGGATGTTGATCGCCACGGGCGCACTCGTGCTGTCGACGTCGCAAGGCTTCGCCCAGAGCCGCCCCGATGCCGATGAGCCCGGCCTGGTCGCCGACGACGGCTACGAGCTCGATCCGGAATGGCAGAAGCAGGTGGTGTATTACCGGACCAATGAGGCGCCGGGGACCATCATCGTCGCGACCGCCGAGCGCCATCTCTACCTCGTGCAGGGCAATGGCCGCGCGCTCCGCTACGGCATCGGCGTCGGCCGCGAGGGCTTCACGTGGCAGGGCCTGGTCAGCATCACCCGCAAGGCCGAGTGGCCGGACTGGGTGCCGCCGCCGGAGATGATCGCGCGCCAGCCCTATCTGCCGCGCTTCATGGCGGGCGGCCCGGGCAACCCGCTCGGCGCACGCGCAATGTATCTCGGCACCACGGTCTATCGCATCCACGGCACCAACCGGCCCGACACCATCGGCACCGCTGTTTCCTCCGGCTGCTTCCGCCTGGTCAACAACGACGTGGCCGATCTCTATAGCCGCGTTCCCGTCGGCACCAAGGTGATCATCCGCCAGAAGCCCGAACTGTAGCGTCCGATATCCGCCCGTTTCCCCCGATCACTCGCGAGAAAGAACCCATGCGTACATTTCGAGGCGGCCTGACGATCGGGCTCGCGGTCGCCGTGCTGGTTGCGGCAGCCGCCATCACCTATGAGCGTTACGACACCCGCACGCTGAAGCGCACCGTGCGCCGCGGCGACGTGCTGTGCGGCGTCAACAAGGGCCTGCCGGGCTTCTCGATCCCCGACGACAAGGGCAACTGGACCGGCTTCGACGTCGATTTCTGCCGTGCGGTCGCCTCGGCGATCTTCGACGACCCGTCGAAGGCGAAGTTCGTCCCGCTCGACGCCAGCGAGCGCTTCAAGGAGCTGCAGAACCGCAAGGTCGACATCCTCTCGCGCAACTCCACCTGGAGCATGTCGCGCGAGACCAATTACGACCTCTATTTCCCGGCGGTCGCCTATTATGACGGCCAGGGCTTCATGCTGCCCCGCGCGCGCAACATCGATTCCGCGCTCGACCTGAACGGCAGCAAGGTCTGCGTGCAATCCAACACCACGACGCAGCTCAACCTCGCCGACTATTTCCGTGCCAACAACATGAAGTACACGGAGATGAAGTTCGACAAGCTGGACGATGTCGTGAAGGCCTATGATTCCGGCCAATGCGATACGCTGACGTCGGACGCCTCGCAGCTCTACGCGCTGCGGCTCAACCTCTCCAAGCCGAGCGACCACACGATCCTGGCCGACATCATCTCCAAGGAGCCGCTGGCGCCGGTGGTCCGGCTGCGCGACGACGACTGGATGATGATCGTGAAGTGGACGCTCTACGCCATGATCAACGCCGAGGAGCTCGGCATCACCTCGAAGAATATCGACGAGGCGCTGAAATCGAAGAAGCCGGAGGTGATGCGGCTGGTCGGCACCGAGGGCGCCTATGGCGAGGATCTCGGCCTGACCAAGGACTGGGCCGTGCGCATCATCAAGCATGTCGGCAATTACGGCGAGGTCTACGACCGCAACGTCGGCGCCGACTCCAGGCTGAAGATCCCGCGCGGCATGAACCAGCTCTGGAACGCCGGCGGCGTCCAGTACGCGCCGCCGATCCGTTGATCGACAGCGCGGCTTAGACCAGCGCTGTCGCCGCACTCTCAATTGTCATCACCCGCGAAGGCGAATGATCCAGTACGCCGCGGCCTCTCGGCTCAAATACGAACGCCTCTGGAATACTGGATCGCCCGGTCCAGCCGGGCGATGACAGTGTGTTGCGCGGAGATGTCGCCGCCGCTGATCGGCAGCGCGGCCTAGACCACCGCTGTCGCCCCACTCTCAATTGTCATCACCCGCGAAAGCGGGTGATCCAGTACGCCGCGGCCTCTCGGCTCAATAACGGCTGCCTCTGGAATACTGGATCGCCCGGTCGAGCCGGACGATGACAGTGTGCGTGTAGCGACGGCTCCCGTGCCTCAGTACCCCTTGCCCTGCGCCAGCTGGTCGGCGTGGAAATTGCTGTCGCCGAACAGCTCCTGGCAGACGCGGGCGCGCTTCATGAAGAAGCCGATGTCGAACTGGTCGGTCATGCCCATGCCGCCATGCATCTGCACGCCTTCCTGGACGGCGAGCGTCGCGGTCGTCCCGGCGCGCGCCTTGGCGACGGAAACCGCATTGCCCGCCTTGTCGAGATCGGCATCGAGCGCCTGCAGCGCCTTCAGCACGGCGGCGCGGGTGATCTCGATATCGATGTAGAGCTCGGCGGCACGATGCTGCAGCGCCTGGAATTCGCCGATCGCCTTGCCGAACTGCTTGCGCTCCTTGAGGTAGGTCACGGTGCGGCCGAACACCTCGTCGGAGAGGCCGACCATTTCGGACGCCACAGTGCCGCGGCCGATGTTGAGCACGCCCTCGAGCAGCCCAAAGCCCTGATCGACCTCGCCGAGCACGCTGTCGGCATTGACCTCGACCTTGTCGAACACGATACGCGCCGCGTTATGCGAGTCGACCATCGCGGTGCGCTCGATCGCGAGCCCCTTCGCCTTCGGATCGACCAGGAACAGCGTCAGGCCGTTCTTCTCGCCGGCGCTACCCGCGCTGCGCGCGGCCACGATCAGAAGATCGGCGGTGTGGCCGTCGACCACAAAGGCCTTGTCGCCGGACAGCTTGAAGCCGTTGCCCGAGCGTGTCGCTTGCAATCTGGTCTGCAGCGGGCGATGCTTTGCACCCTCGTCGATCGCCAACGCCGCGAGCAGCGAGCCGTAGGCGATTTTCGGCAGATGCTGCGCCTTCTGCGCCTCGCTGCCGCCGCGCGACAGCGCCGAGGCCGCAAGCACCGAGGTCGCGAGGAACGGCGACGGCATCAAGGTGCGGCCGATCTCCTCCATCACGATGCCGGCCTCGACGCAGCCGAGCCCGCTGCCGCCGAACTGGTCCGGCACCAGCAGGCCGGAGAAGCCCATCTCCGCAAAGGTCTTCCAGAGCTCGCGCGAGAAGCCCGTAGCATCCTTGCTGTCGCGCAAGGCGCGCAGATGCGCGACCGGCGCCTTGTCGCTGATGAGGCCGCGCGCACTGTCGCGCAGCATGGATTGTTCTTCGGTGAGGACGAGGGCCATGGATCGATTCCGAAATGACGACGATGAATTTTCCAACTGTTGACCCCCCCTGCAAGGGGGAGGGTTGGGGTGGGGGTCTGCCGCTTGCTCCGTGCTTGCGGCTTGACCCCCGCCCGTCGCGCTCAGGGAACGCAATTGCGTTCCCGAGCGCGCCGACCTCCCCCTTTCAGGGGGAGGTGAAGATCACGCCCCCGGCAGATCGAGGATGCGCTTGGCGACGATGCCGAGCATCACCTCCGAGGTGCCGCCCTCGATCGAATTGGCCTTGGTGCGCAGCCAGGCGCGCGGACGGGCGCCGCCTTTGGAGCGGTCGCTTTCCCATTCCAGCGCGTCGATGCCGCCCGCCGACATCAGGATCTCGTAGCGCCGCTTGTTGAGCTCGGTGCCGTAATATTTCATCGCCGAGGAGAACGCCGGATGCGATTGCCCCGCCTTGGCGAGATCGACCGCGCGTTCCGCCGCCGCGGCAAGCGCGGCTTCATCGACCTCGAAGCTCGCGATCTGGCTGCGCAGCTGCGCATCGTCGAGCTTGCCCTGCGCATCGGCGCCAACCGAGTCGGCAGCGATCTGGCCGAGCGGACGGCCGACGCCGCGCTCGCCCATGCCCGAGATCATCGCACGCTCGTGCTGTAGCAGGTACTTCGCGACATCCCAGCCGCGATTGACGGTGCCCACGACATGCGACTTCGGCACGCGGA
Source organism: Bradyrhizobium sp. th-b2 (assembly GCF_000426785.1). Lineage (NCBI taxonomy): Bacteria > Pseudomonadati > Pseudomonadota > Alphaproteobacteria > Hyphomicrobiales > Nitrobacteraceae > Bradyrhizobium > Bradyrhizobium sp. th-b2. The sequence continues at coordinate 25,103 of NZ_AUGA01000046.1, read as the reverse complement.
CATTGTCGAAGAAAGTTTCGCAGAACGGCGAATAGCCCGAGATCAAGAGGATCGGCTTGGTCGACACGCCCGTTGATGCCATGTCGAACAGGATGAAGCTGATGCCGTCGTGCTTCTTCGCCGCCGGATCGGTGCGCACCAGGCAGAAGATCCAGTCGGCGTAGTTGGCGTAGGAGGTCCAGATCTTCTGGCCGTTGATGATGTAGTCGTCGCCGTCGCCAACGGCGCGGGTCTGCAGCGAGGCGAGGTCGGAGCCGGCGTTCGGCTCGGAATAGCCCTGGCACCAGCGGATCAGGCCCGCGGTGATCTTCGGCAAATGCTCCTTCTTCTGCTCCTCGGTGCCGTATTTCAAAAGCGCCGGCCCGAGCATCGAGATGCCGAACGAGGTCAGCGGCGCGCGCGCACCGATTGCGGCCATCTCCTGGCGCACGATCTTGGCCTCCTCGCCATCGAGGCCGCCGCCGCCATATTCCTTCGGCCAATGCGGCACGGTCCAGCCCTTGTCGCGCATCCGCTCGAACCAGACGCGCTGCGCGTCGGACGAGAATTTCATGTTGCGGCCACCCCAGAAGGTGTCGCCATCCGAGGTCATCGGTTTGCGCATCTCGGGCGGGCAGTTCTGCTCCAGCCAGGCGCGGGTCTCCGCGCGGAATTTCTCGAGGTCAGCCATGGTGCGTTTCCAGTCAAAATCGACGAATTGGAATCGACCTTAGACCTGCGCGGCCGCCGAATTCAATATGCCTCGCGGCCGCGCCATGCTCTGGCGTCGGTGGTCACCTCGCGTGATCGGGTGTATCGGCGAGACAGGTAACGATTGAAAAACAAGAGGAAACGGACATGCGGCTGAAGCTGCTTTCGCCTAGCGAAATGACCGCCGCCCAGAAAGAAACCTACGACGAGTCGATCGCCGGCAAGCGCGGCGCGCCACCGGCGCCGATGATGGCCTGGCTGAACAGCCCGGAGATGGCGCGGCATGCCACGCGGCTCGGCGAGGTGCTGCGCTTCGACACGATCTTTCCGGCAAAGCTGTCGGAGATCGCGATCCTCGTCACCGCGCGGCACTGGACCGCGCATTACGAATGGTATGCCCACAAGCGCCTCGCGCTGAAGGGCGGCCTCGACCCGAAGATCATCGAGGACATTCGCGTGCGCCGGACGCCGACCTTTGACGACCCCAAGGCCAAAATGATCTACGACGTCGCCAAGGCGCTGCACGAGGGCCACGGCCTGCCGAAGCCGCTCTATGACGAGGCCGTCGAGGTGCTGAGCCAGCGCGGCCTCGTCGAGGTGATCGGCCTCTGCGGCTATTACACGATGGTGTCGATGACGCTGAACGCGTTCGAGTTCGAGCTGCCCGGCGGCGAACTGTCCGAGCTCGCATAGACTCCACCAAGGATGGCGCTTGCGGAAACGCTGCGTTTCCGGATCAGTCGCTCTGGTCCCGGCAAATCCGGCCTATATCATGCGCTGAGGCCTTGCCCCTGACGGCAAGGCATTGACGCCAACGGAGCCAGGCGATGCCGCAAAATCCTCCCATCGTCGCGGGCACGCGGATCGGGCATGTCCATCTCAAGGTCGCCGATCTCGACCGGGCGCTCGGCTTCTATTGCGGCGTGCTCGGCTTCGAGCTGCAGCAGCGCTTGGGCGCGGACGCGGCCTTCATCTCGGCCGGCGACTATCACCACCACATCGGCCTCAACACCTGGGAGAGCAAGGGCGGCCATCCGCCCCCGCCGGGCACCACCGGCCTGTTCCACACCGCCATCCTCTATCCCACCCGCCCGGCGCTCGCCGACGCGCTGCATCGCCTGCTCTCCGCCGGCATCCAGCTCGACGGCGCCAGCGATCACGGCGTCAGCCAGGCGCTCTATTTGCGCGATCCCGACGAGAACGGCGTCGAGCTCTACTGGGACCGGCCTGAAGCCGAATGGCCACGCAGCGCCGACGGCAAGCTCGCGATGTTCACGCGACGGCTCGACCTCGACGATCTGTTGAAGCAGCGCGCGGTGTAATTCCGCGGCCCGGATAATTTCGTAGCCCGGATCGCGCTTCGCCGCATCCTGCTACAGGTCTTTATTCCCCTTCCCCTGAAAGGGGGAAGGTCGGGATGGGGGTCAGCCGCGGGCTCTGCTGTAAGTGGAGAGAGCAGATCCCGACCCGCTTTGCTCTGCGAGCAAAGCGACCTCCCCTTTTCAAGGGGAGGTGGAAAGGTAGATCGGATGGAGTGCAGCGCAATCTGCGGCTTTCTCGCCAATCGATCGAGCGGTCCCGATTACTCTTCGCTCATCCGGGCTACTTCCCCTTCATCATGATCGTCACCGCTGCGATCAGTTCGAGGCCGATGCAGCCGTAGAACGGCAGCGTGTAGCTGCCGGAGAGATCGTGCAGCAGCCCGATCACGCCGGGGCCGAACGCATAGGTGATCTGGTTGATCGCGGTGATCAGGCTGACCAGCACGCCGAACGCCCGCGGGTCGAATTCACGCTGCACGATCAGCGCCGGCAGCGTGATCAGATTGCCGACCGAGAGGCCAAACAGCGCGCAAGCGGCGATCTGCGCGAGGTCATTATGCACATTGATGATGATCACGAGCGCGATCGCCTGGCTGACAAAGGACAGCGCCGATGCCAGCCGCTGGTTGAGCCGGTCGATCACGAAGGAGAAGGAGACGCGGCCGACCACGGCCATCGCGGTCAAGAGCGCCATCGCCACCGTCGCGCGCTCGCGGCCGATCACCTGGTCGAGATAGGCGATCAGGTGGACGATGAAGCCGACCTGGGCGAACAGCACCAGCGCGAAGGCAATCGAGACCGAGAGGAAGCGGATGTCGCGCAGCGCCCGCGCGCGCAGCTGCGTCGCCGACGGCGCATCGGCCGCGGCTGAAGTCACCGCGTGAAGATGCGCCGGCGGCCGCCCGACGAAGATCAGGATCACCGGCACCATCACCACGATCAGCAGTACGGCGGCCGCGATCATCGCGCCGGAGAAGCCGAACGCGCCGATCCCCGCCACCAGCAGCGGCACGCCGACGATGCCGCCGAAGCTCGCACCGTTCAGCGCCAGGCTGATCGCCATGCCGCGCTTCTTGTCGAACCACAGGCCGAGCGTGTTGGTGATGATACCGAGGCTGGTGCCGGCCCAGCCGAACGCCAATAGCGCATCGGCAAGATAGAGCTGCCAGGGCTCGCGCACCTCGCCGATCGCAACCGCCGCGACCGCCATCGCGAAGGTGCCGGCGATCAGGCAGCTGCGCGCACCGAACGCCTTGATCGCCTCGCTGACGAAGGCAACCAGCGCAGCGCCGAACAAATAGAAGAACGTCGTGCCCGACGAGATCAGCGACGCCGGCCAGCCGTGCAGCCGCTGCAGCTCGGCGACATAGACGCTCTGCCCGTAGAAGCCCAATCCCCAGCCGAAGGTCGCAAGCAGGAAGCAGACGACGACGATGCGCCAGCCCTCGTAACCAAGCGAGGATTCGTCTGATTGCGCGGGCGATGATGCGTCCATTTCTTGCTCTTGCTTCTTCTCACATCGTCATGGCCGGAGTAGTCCGTTCCCACGATGTGAGCAGCCGTGCAAGCCGGTCATTTCGAAACCGATCGAAGTGTCAGCAATTGGCAGGAGCATGATCCGGAAAAGTGCGAAGCGGTTTTCCCTCGCGAAAAACGCGAAGCGTTTGCGCGGAGATCATGCTCAAACAAGAAGCATTAGAGGCTCGGGTTCGGGATTTCTTCCACCGTGCGCAATTTCGCCCGCCGCTTGGCGAATGAGGCGAGCGCCAGCACGGCAAGCCCGAGAAGCACCGGCGGGAACACTACCCAGTTGACGGCGTTCCAGCCGTAATGGGCGAGCAGCTGGCCCGACGAGAACGAGCCGATCGCCATCATGCCGAACACCAGGAAATCGTTGAACGCCTGCACCTTGTTGCGCTCCTGCGGCCGGTGCGTGTCCAGCACCAGCGCGGAGGCGCCAACGAAGGCAAAATTCCAGCCCACGCCGAGCACGAACAGCGTCGCCCAGAAATGCGGCGCCGTGATACCCGACAGCCCGATCATCGCGGCCACCGCCTCCAGCGCCAGCCCGAGCGCGACGATGCGAGGTGCGCCAAACCGCGCGATCAGCGAGCCCGTGAAGAAGCTCGGGCCATACATCGCCACGATGTGCCACTGGATGCCGAAATTGGAATCGCTGACCGACAGCCCGCACATCTTCATGGCGAGCGGCGCCGAGGTCATCACCAGATTCATCATCGGATAGGCGATCACGCCGCACAGCGCCGCGGCGATGAAGCGCGGCTGCCTTGCGATCTCGAGCAACGGGCGGCCGCCATGCAGATCCGCCGCCGCGGGTTTCGGTGCGTCGACGCCCGAGAGCACCGCCATCGCCACCAGCGCGACCAGCGCCTGCATCACGAAGGAGAACGCGAACAGATAAGGCGACCAGATGTCCATGGTCCATTGCACGAGCTGCGGCCCGAGCACACCGGCGAACACGCCGCCGGCCATCACCCAGGACACCGCTTTGGGCCGGAACGCGGCGCTGGCGCCATCGGCCGCGGCAAAGCGATAGGACTGCGCGACGGCGCCATAGAGCCCGCCGAGGAAGGTCGCGCCGCAGAACAGCCAGAACGACGAATGCAGGATCGCCCAGGCACCGAGCGCGCCGGTGAGCGTGCCGCAGAAGGTGCCGACGATGAAGGCGACGCGCCTGCCATAGGCGCGCGAGATCGCGCCGGTCGGCAGCGTGCCGGCGGCGAGCCCGAGCACATACATCGAGAGCGGCACGGTGGCGAGCGAAACGTTCGGCGCCAGCGTCGCGCCGACGATCGAGCCGGTGGCAAAGATCACGGCCGAATTGGCGCCGGTCAGCGCCTGCGCAGCGGCAAGCCGCCACACATTGCTGCGCGCCCGCGCATCGTCGCTCGTCTCCTCCGCAGCTGTCACGTCGATCATCGGTGGTCCCGCACTGAAGCCCCGGCGGGAGCCTCCAACGCCGGCACTATGGAGAGCCGGTGCAGGCCGATCAACCGGCGCAAACGAACGTACGCCATGCGGGAGGCGCACAAGAGAGCGCACCGCCCTCGTGCGCTATTGCAGGGCCGACACTTCTATCAGTCCCGTCATCCTGAGGAGCGCGGAACGCGCGTCTCGAAGGATGCACGGCCACCAGCCGGGCCGTCGACCCTTCGAGACGCGCGCAAGAGCGCGCTCCTCAGGGTGACGGTGAAAGAGCAGATGGCGGCTCGAGAGCAAATCTTCTACCGCACCGGCTTCTTGCCCGGACGCTTCTCGGCGCGCAGCGCGCCGGTCTTGTGCACCTTGGAGCGCGGCCCCACGAGGTACGGCTTGTGAACGTGCCATTCCAGCGCAAGCGTCGCGGCGAAACCGAAAAAGCTTGAACGGCTCATGCCAAGTCCGGCGGCATGCTTGTCGATCCGTGCGATGAGGCTCTTCGGCAGATAGACGTTGACGCGCTCGGACGGGTCGGGCGGGTCGACGCCGACCATGAAGAAGGCGGCGACGTCCGAGCCCTTCGGCGCCACGATGCGCTCGATCGGGGTCGGCTCCGGCAATGGCTTGCCCTGCTCGACCCAGCCGTCGACGGTCTGCGCCAGCGCATGCTCGGCGCGCTCGATCGCGTCTTCCTGCGATCGCCCCGCGGCAACGCAGCCCGGAAAGTCCGGAAACCATGCCCCGAATGCGCCGCGCGGCCCGCGCTCCAGCACGGCCGGATAAAGCCGTCTCTTCATTCTGGCCTCCGTTATCAGGGTATGCTATTTCACACACCCCAATGTGTCAAATAACACAACGAGACGCAGAGGAGAGCAGACATGGACCGGCAGGCCGAACTCCGCATCATCCGCGCCGCCTATGCCAAGCAGATCATGGCTGCCGCCGCCGTCAGCGACACACGCGTGGCCGCGGCCTTCGCCGCCATTCCGCGCGAGGACTTCGTCGGCCCGGGACCGTGGATGATGCTGCGATGGTGGACCCGCGACTATGTGCCGACGCCCGATGCCGATCCAGTCTATCTCTACACCAACGATCTGGTCGCGCTGTTGCCCGGGCGCAGTCTCAACAACGGCCAGCCCTCGCTGCACGCCCATCTCATACACCAGGCTTCGCCCGCCGCCGGCGACCATGTGGTGCATGTCGGAACCGGCACGGGCTATTACACCGCACTCCTCGCGCATCTGGTCGGACCGACCGGCCGCGTCACCGGCATCGAATACGATCCGGAGCTTGCGGCACGCGCCCGTGTCAATCTTGCTCCCTGCCGGAATGTCGAGATCATCGAGGGCGACGGCACGCGTGTCGCGTTCGATTCGGCCGACGTGATCTACGTCAACGCCGGCTGCACCCGGCCTGCCGCGCGATGGCTCGACGGCCTCGCCGACGGCGGTCGCCTGATCCTGCCGCTGACGTCGGATCAGGGATTCAAGGGCGGCGCGCCGGAGCAGGTGGCGCGATCCGGTGCGGTGTTCCGCATCCGGCGCGAGGGGGCAGGCTATCAGGCGTCCTGGATATCACCGGTCGCGATCATCCCCTGCGACGGCGGCCGTGACGAACCGTCCGAAAAGGCGTTGGCCGAAGCCTTCGCCCGCGGCGGCTGGCAGAAGGTGACGCGGCTCCATCGCGATGCCGACATTCCCGACGAACGCTGCTGGCTGCGCGGGGATAGCTGGTGCCTCGCCTATAGTTGATCCACACGCGATGTTCGCCACACGACGCGCAATGGACAGCAAGCGGGCGTCCGCGTAGATCAAGTATGATCGTCAAGCTCCCCCTATCATCGTCGATGGAGTCAGCTGTGTCCCCAGACGAAAGGCCCACTCTCGCCGCTCCTGACGATGATCCCTATCTGTGGCTGGAAGATATCGAGGGAGACCGCGCACTCGATTTCGTTGAACGGCAGAACCGGCTGACGCTGGAAAAATTCGGCGGCCCGCGATTTGCGGCTGACCGCGACCTGTTGGCCGCGATCTACGACCGGCCGGACAATATCCCTTACGTCACGCGCCGCGGCGGACTGCTCTACAATCTCTGGAAGGACGCGAACAATCCGCGCGGCCTGTGGCGGCGGACGACGCTTGAGGAGTTTCGCAAGCCGAACCCCGAATGGGAAATTCTGCTCGATATCGACAATCTTGCCATCGAGGAAGACAAGGACTGGCTGCTGAGCTGGACACATGCGCCTCCCGAAGCCGGTTCGCGCGCGATCGTGAGTCTGTCGCGCGGCGGTAGCGATGCCACCACGCTGCGCGAATACGATCTGGAAGCGAAGAGCTTCGTCGTTGACGGATTTGTGCTGCCGGAAGCAAAGAGTGGCGCCGAATGGGCCGAAGCCGATACGCTGCTGCTGGCGAGCGTGGTTGGCGAAGGCATGGCCACGACCTCCGGCTATGCCCGCACCGTCAGGCGCTGGCGCCGTGGCGAGGCCGTCGAACAGGCTCCGGTGATTTTCGAGGTACCCGCCGACCATATGGCAGCATATTGCGGCGGCGACCGAACTGGGCCCAGTCCCCGCATCTGGTTCACCGATCGCATCGACTTCTTCAATCTCAAGGTCTGGCTCGGCGACGAGACCGGCGCGAAAACCAAGCTCGATCTGCCGACCGACATCTGGCTCGAAGCGCAGCAGGACTGGCTGGCGGTCAAGCTGCGCTCGGCATGGACCGTGGCGGAGAAGACCTATGCGGCCGATTCCGTGCTCGGCATATCGCTGTCGGCCTTTCTCGCAGGCGATCGCCATTTCACTGTCGTGTTCGAACCGGGCGCGCGGCGCGCGCTGCAGGGATTTTTCTGGACCGACGGCGTACTGGTGCTGTCGATCCTGGATGAGTTGCGACCGGTTTTCGAACTCTGCACACCCTCGGCAAATGACTGGACCCGCCGGAATCTGCCTGGGCTTCCCGAGATCGGGGTGGTCGATGTCTGGCGCCTTGATGTGCACGAGTCCGAGAGCAACGGCGACATGCTGGCCAATGTGCAGGACCCGCTGACGCCGCCCTCCCTGATGCTGGTCGACGGCGTCGCGAGCCCGACGCTGTTGAAGCAGGCGCCGAAGACATTCGCCGCCGACGGGCTCGTGACCACCCAGCACGAGGCCATCTCGGTCGACGGCGAGCGCATCCCCTACGTGCAGACCGGGCCTGCGACCGAGACCGGCGACGCTCCGGTCTATATGAGCGCCTATGGTGGCTTCGGCCTCGCCGTGAAGCCCTATTACAGTTCGGCGCTTGGCAAGCTGTGGCTGGAGCGCGGCGGCACCACGGTGCAGGCGAACATCCGCGGCGGCGGAGAGTTCGGCACACGCTGGCACGATGCCGGCCGCAATGCTGGCAAGCGGTTGGCGCATGATGACTTCGCCGCGGTCGCTGCCGATCTGGTCAGACGCGGCGTGACACGCGCCAGCCGGATTGCCGCGGAAGGTGGATCGAACGGCGGCATCCTGATCACCAACATGCTGACGCGCTATCCGGAACGGTTCGGCGCCCTGTTCTGCACGATTCCGCTGATCGACATGCGCCGCTACACCAAGCTTCTCGCCGGGGCGAGCTGGATCGCGGAATATGGCGATCCCGACAAGCCGGAGCAGTGGGACTGGTTGCAGACCTACTCGGCCTATCATGCGGCGAAGTCAGGACAGCACTATCCGCCGATCCTGATCGCCACCACGAGGCGCGACGACCGCGTTCATCCCGGACACGCGCGCAAGATGACGGCCAAGCTGCAGGCGATGGGACACGAGGCCTATCTCTACGAGCCCGCCGCCGGCGGCCATGGCTACGGCAAGGACAACCGGGAACGCGCCGCCTTCATCGCACTCGGCTACACCTTCCTGAAGGACAAGATCGGCTGGATCGACAACAGCGCCTGAGCGCGGCTACTTGCGCACGAACATCAGGATCATGTTGTTGGACGGCATCTCGAATGTACCGGCCAGCTTCAGCCCGACGCTCTCCGCAAGCTTCTCGACCTCGGCGATATCGCGGACGCCCCATTCGGCGTCGCGTTCGCGCAAGGAGGTGTCGAACACGGCATTGCTGAGCGCGGTGTGCTTGCCGTCGCGCTTGAACGGGCCGTAGAGGAACAGCCGGCCGTCGGAGCGCAGATGCTGGGCGGCGCCGGCGAACAGGCCCTCGGCGACGCGCCACGGCGCGATGTGGATCACGTTGGCGCAGAAGATCGCGAGCAGTTTGTCCGGACCTTTGCCGTCGGATGGCGACCAGGCCGGATCGGACAGATCGATCGGTTGCGGCGGCTGGATGTTGGCAAGCCCGGCATGCGCGCGCCAGGCAGCGATGCTGCGCAGATGGGCCGGATGGAGGTCGCTCGGCCACCAAATGATGTCGGGCGCCTGACCCGCGAAATACACGACATGCTGGCCGGTACCGCTGCCGGCTTCCAGCACGTCGCCGGACTGGCCGGCGAGGAAGCGTTTCAGGACCGCCCAGATCGGTTGATGGTTGCGGTGGAACGCTGCCGCGTCGAGCCGCCCATCCGCCTCGACCGGCTGGCCATCCTTGCCGAACTCTACCACGAACTCCGCCACCGCTTCTCTCCCTCACGCCAGCCGCTTGTGAACCGTGCACGTGCCATCGGCAAGAGCGGAACCCGCATCGCATACCGCCCAACCCGTCATCCCCGCGCAAAGGCTTCGCCTTTGTCGCTGGAGGTGCGAGCTCTTGCAAGCCTCGAAGGATGCACGGCCACAGTCGGGCCGTCGACCCTTCGAGGCTCGCTCAACGGCGCAATTGCGCCGCAAGGCTCGCACCTCCAGCGACAACGGCGGAGCCGTTGCGCGGGGGTGACGGGCGCTATTTCGTGTCGGCGCATGCGCCATAAAGCGCATTAACCGCCCTCTGCCTCGCAACCATTCTCCACATTGCCAGCCGATGGCCTTTGTGCTTTCCACTCTTTATATTGCGATGGGATCATCGAGATAGAAGCCCGGGAAACGTCCTTGATCGCCACTTTCTCCAAGCCAGCCTTCGTCCTGGCGCTGCTGGCAGGTGCCGCCATGGCGGTGCCCGCGCAGGCCCAATCCGCCGCCGAGGGCCAGAAACTCGCCTTCGACCGCGGCAAGGGCAATTGCCTGACCTGCCATGTCATCAAGGGCGGCGACCTGCCCGGCACGATCGGCCCCGAGCTGACCGGCCTCAAGGCGAAATACAGCCGCGATGAGCTGGTCGCGATCGTGACGGACGAGACCAAGCGCAATCCGCAAACCGTGATGCCGCCGTTCGGCCGAAACCGGATTTTGAGCGAGAAGGAAATCAACGCGGTGGTGGACTTCCTGCAGACGTTGTGACGCCGCGACCGCCGCTTGAGGAGATTTTTTCGATGAACATCACGACCAGCGAATTCTTCAAGACACGCCGCCTGCTGCTGAAAGGCGCCGGCGTCGCCGCACTGATCGGCCTCGGCGTCATTCCGTTCGACGTGCCGCAGGCGCTCGCCGCCGCCAATGACAAATATCCGGAAGACGCGTTCAAGCAGAAGAGCGAGGCCGACGCGATCAAGGCGCTCTACGGCAAGACTGCCGAGCCCTCGGACAAGGTCAAGATGGACGCGCCGGAGATCGCCGAGAACGGCGCTGTGGTGCCGATCTCCGCCACGACGACGCTATCAGACGTCACCTCGATCTCGTTTCTGGTCAGCGAGAACCCGATCTCGCTGGTCGCCTCGTACAAAATTCCGGCCGGCACGCTGCCGACGGTCGCCAACCGCATCAAGATGGCCAAGACCAGCAACGTTACCGTGATCGTCGAGGCCGGCGGCAAGCTCTACAGCGCCCAAAAGGAAATCAAGGTCACCGTCGGCGGCTGCGGCGGCTGAGTACGCATGATCCGGACCCAGAGGGCCACGTTAGTGCAAAGTGGGAACCGGTTTTCCGATAAGATCATGCGCAAACAATAGGAACAAAACCGATGGCATCGAGCATTCGCGTGCGCGCCACGTCAAACGGCGACACCACTGAGGTGCAGGCGCTGATCCAGCATCCGATGGATTCCGGCTTCGTCAAGGACGCCAAGGGCGAGATCATTCCGCCGCACTTCATCCAGGTGCTGACCTTCGAGTATGACGGCAAGCCGGTGTTCGTCGCCGACTGGGGCGGCGGCGTCTCCAAGGATCCCTACGTCAAGTTCGCCTTCAAAGGCGGCAAGAAGGGCGACGATCTCAAGGTCAGCTGGGTCGACAACAAGGGCGCGACCGACACCGCCACGGCGAAAATTCAATGACGCGGCGCTTCGCAATCCGCACTCTAGAGCGTTTTCGAGCGAAGTGGACGCCGGTTCGCGTGAAGAAAACGCGTCCAAACAAAAATCTGGTCGCAACGCTTGCGCTCGGCGTTCTGGCGTGCGCTCCGGCGGCGCGCGCGGCCGACACCGTCGATCCCGCCGCCGACAAGGCCGCGTTCCAGAAATTCTTCACCAGCAAATTCCCCAAGCTGAAGCTCGAGGATTTCGTCAACGGTCCCTATTCGATGAATGAGGACCTGCACAAGCAGTGGCTGGAGAAGGAAGAGTTTCCGCCCTACGAGTTCTCGCTCGAAGCCGGCAAGGAGATGTTCTCGACGCCGTTCAAGAACGGCAAGACCTACGCCGACTGCTTCCCGAACCAAGGCATCGGCATCCGCCAGAACTATCCCTATTTCGACGAGAAGGAAGGCAAGGTCGTCACGCTGGAGCTCGCGCTCAACCGCTGCCGTGAGGCCAATGGCGAGGCGCCGTTCTCCTATGTGAAGGACGACATGGCGGCGCTCACCGCCTACATGGCCTTCACCTCGCGCGGCAAGCCGATGGATATCAAGATCCCGAACGATCCGCGCGCGCTGGAGGCCTATCAGAAGGGCAAGGAGTATTTCTACACCCGCCGCGGCCAGCTCAATTTCTCCTGCGCCACCTGCCACATCCAGAGCCCGGGCGAACGGATCCGCGCCGAGGTGCTGGCGCCGGCGCTCGGCATCCTGAACGCGATGCCGATCTACCGCTCGGAATGGTCGGGCATGGGCACCACCAGCCGCCGCTTCACCACCTGCAACAGCCAGATCCGCGGCGTGCCGCTCAATCCGCAGGACGACGAGTATCGCAACCTCGAATATTATCTGTCCTACGTCAGCAACGGCCTGCCGATCTCGGGTCCGGGAGCGCGGCCATGAGAACCATCTTCACGGCATCAGCCCTGCTGCTCGCAACAGCGACGGGTGCCCTCGCCGCCTCCGAGGCTGACTACAAGGCGGCCTATGCCGCGGCCGAAGCCGCCAACAAGGAAGCAGGCAGCCTGCGCAACCAGTGGACCACCACCGCCGCGACGCTATCTGCCGCAAAAAAGGCCGGTGAGGCTGGTGATTTCGACACCGCCGTCGCCCAGGCCAAGGAGGCCGAGGCACTGGCAAAGGCATCGATCTTCCAGGCCGCCAGCGAAAAGGAACGCTGGAAGGACATGGAAATTCGCTAAAGGCGCGCAGGCCACGGGCCGCGCGGAGAGAAGAATGATCATCCGCCGCCGGGATTTCCTGAGAGCTTCGGCCGCCGCTACGCTCGTGGCCGGCCTGCCCCGGCTTGCGCGCGGCGCCGATACCGCCAGCGTCTACGATCTCGAACGCTTCGGCAACGCCCGCATCCTGCACATGACCGACACGCATGCGCAGCTGAAGCCGGTGTTCTTCCGCGAGCCCAGCGTCAATCTCGGCGTCGGCGCGATGACCGGCCAGCCGCCGCATCTGGTCGGCAAGGCGTTCCTCGACCGGTTCGGCATCCGGCCCGACAGCGCCGACGCCTATGCCTTCACCTGCGTCGAGTTCGAGAAGGCCGCCGGCCGCTTCGGCAAGCTCGGCGGCTTTGCCCATCTGAAGACGCTGGTCGACAAGCTGCGAGCCGATGTCGGCGAGAAGCGCTCGATCCTGCTCGACGGCGGCGACCTCTGGCAGGGCTCAGGGCTCGCCAACGCCATGAACGGCGCCGACATGGTGGGGGCCGCCAATCTGCTCGGCATCGAGGCGATGACCGGGCATTGGGAATTCACCTATGGCGAAGAGGTGCTGCGCGACAATCTCGCCCGCTTCAAGGGTGAGTTCCTGGCGCAGAACGTGTTCCTGACTGAGGAAGCCGCGTTCAACGACGCCAAGGCGTTCGATCCGGCCTCGGGGCGCGTATTCAAGCCGTCTGTCATCAGGGAGATCGGCGGCCACCGCGTCGCGATCATCGGCCAGGCCTTCCCCTATGTGCCGATCGCGCATCCCAAGCGCTTCACGCCGGATTGGAAGTTCGGCATCCGCGACGAGGAGCTGCAAAAGCTGGTCGACGGCCACCGCAACAACGACAAGGTCGAGGCGGTGATCCTGCTGTCGCATAACGGCATGGATGTCGACCTCAAGCTCGCCAGCCGCGTCACCGGCATCGACGTCATCCTCGGCGGCCACACCCATGACGCGATCCCGATCCCGATTACGGTGACCAATGCCGGCGGCGTCACGCTGGTCACCAATGCCGGCTCCAACGGCAAGTTCATCGGCGTGCTCGATCTCGATCTCGCCAAGGGCAAGGTCGCCAATGTCCGCTACCGGCTGCTGCCGGTGTTCGCCGAACTGCTGAAGCCCGATCCGGCGATGCAAACGCTGATCGACAAGATGCGCGACCCGCATGTCGACGACTGGAGCGACAAGCTCGGCACCGCCGACCGCCTGCTCTACCGCCGCGGCAATTTCTCCGGCACCGTCGACCAGCTGATCTGCGACGCGTTGCTCAACGAGCTCAACGCCGAGATCGCGCTGTCGCCGGGTTTCCGCTGGGGCCTAACCGCGCTCGCCGGCCAGCCGCTGACCATGGAAGACGTGCTGTCGGAAACCGCGATCACCTATCCGGAGACCTACGTCGCCACCATGACCGGCAGCCAGATCAAGGATGTGCTGGAAGACGTCTGCGACAATCTGTTCAACGTCGATCCCTACTATCAGCAGGGCGGCGACATGGTCCGCGTCGGCGGCCTCGCCTATGCCTGCACGCCGGGCGAATCCGTCGGCAAGCGCATCTCCGAGCTGAAGCTTGGCAACGGCAAGCATCTCGAAGCCGGCAAGCAGTACAAGGTCGCGGGCTGGGCCTCGGTCAACCAGCAGAGCGGCGCGCCGGTCTGGGAAGTCGTGGCCAAGCACCTGCGCTCCGGCCGGCCGCCGAACCGCGACGAGCCCGGCGTGACGCTGAAGGGCGTCGACGACAACCCGGGCATGACGAAGCTCGGATGACGCGGCGCCCGATCATCGCTGCGCTCGGCCTGACGGCGCTCGCGCTTGCAGCCTCCCTCGCCCGCGCCCAGTTGGCGCCGCTGCAGGACAAGCCGTTCGCCGAGCACAAGATCGTGCTGCAGCTCTCCGACAATGATCCGAGGAAGCAGGGCCTCGTCATCAGCGTCGCCAACAATCTGATGAGGCACTACGACCCCGACAAGGTCGCGGTCGAGATCGTTGCCTTCGGCCCGGGCATCGAGCTGCTCAAGCCCGACAACCCAAACCGCAAGCTGGTGGAAAGCCTGGTCGCGGAGGGCGTGCGGGTCGATATCTGCCTCAACACCGTCGACACGATCGAGCGCGACACCGGCAAGCGGCCGGACTACATCGCCGCCGCCACCCCGGTGCAGGTCGGCGTCGCGCAGATTTTGCTCTTGACCGAGAACGGATACACGCTGGTTCGTCCCTGACGGAGCTGCAGGAGCAGGGCTGGAGCTACGTGCGGCCGTAAGTTCGCTCCCCCCCAATCGCGCATCATACGCCCGTCATCCTGAGGAGCCCGCGCAGCGGGCGTCTCGAAGGATGCACGGCCCCGGTGTCTCCGCGCGCATTTGCTCTCCTCGCGGAAAGACCCGGGCCGTCCACCCTTCGAGACGCCCGCTGCGCGGCTCCTCAGGGTGACGGGACCCGTATCCGCGCGGGGATGGATTTGCTTTGAATCGACCCTATCTATGGAATAATATCCTCCAAGTGACTCGGCCCGGAGAATAGGTAAGCCGTCATGATCTTTCGCCAGCTCTTCGACAGCGTGTCCGGCACCTACAGCTATCTGCTCGCGAGCCGCGCCGGCGGCGAGGCGCTGATCCTCGATCCGGTGCTGGAGAAGGCCGACCGCTACTGCAAGCTGCTGCAGGAACTCGACCTCAGGCTGGTCAAGGCGGTCGACACGCATCTGCATGCCGATCACGTCACCGGCCTTGGCGAGTTGCGCGACCGCACCCAGTGCATCACCATCATGGGCGAGCAGAGCAAGGCCGACGTGGTGTCGATGCGCGTTTCCGACGGCGACAAGGTGACGATCGAGGGTCTTTGCCTCGAGGCGATGTACACGCCCGGCCACACCGATGATTCCTATAGCTATCTGATGGGCGACCGCGTCTTCACCGGCGATACGCTCTTGATCCGCGGCACCGGCCGCACCGATTTCCAGAACGGCAGCGCGCGGGCGCAGTACGATTCGATCTTCAATCGCCTCTTGAGGCTGCCCGAGGAGACGATGATGTTCCCCGCACATGACTACAAGGGCGACACCGTCTCCACGATCGGCGAGGAGAAGCGCTACAATCCGCGGCTGCAGGTCAAATCGATCGACGACTATGTCGAGCTGATGAACAACCTCAATCTGCCGAACCCGAAGCTGATGGATGTCGTGGTGCCCGCCAACATGCATGTCGGCCTGCACCAGGACGAGCTCGCCAAGGAAGGCCTCTCCCTCAGCGCGCGCGACGCTATCTCGAGCCTCGGCCGGCCCGATATCCTGCTGGTCGATTTGCGCGAGAGCGGCGAAAGGACCAAGCACGGCACGCTCGCGGGCGCACTGCACGCGCCCTATCCCGGGATCTGCGCCACCTTGCAGCCCGGCGGCATGCTGCGCGAAGTCGCCGCCGCGACCGGCCGCCGCGTCGTGTTCTTCTGCGCCTTCGGCGAACGCTCGGCGATGGCGGTGGCCGCCGCGAAGAAGGCGGGACTGATGAACACCGCCCATATCGAAGGCGGTATGGACGCGTGGAAGAAGGCCGGCGGGCCGGTGGTGCACGGTTAGTCACGAGACAAATATCGAACCGTCACCCCCGCGCAACGGCTTCGCCGTTGTCGCTGGAGGTGCGAGCCTTGCGGGGCACTTGCACCGCTGGGCGAGCCTCGAAGGGCGACAGCCCCGCTCTGTCCGCAGCCATTTGGAAATATCGGGGCCGTGCATCCTCCGAGACGCGCTACGCGCTCCTCAGGATGACGGATAACGAGGAGTCACCGCGTCACCCGCTGCAGCTCCGCCGTCAACCGATCCAGCGCATCCGCCAGCATCACGCCGCCGCAGACGGTGAGCCGCTCCGGCAGCACGATGCGCTTGCCCTCCGGATAGAATCGCTCCAGCGCCGGATGCAGCAGGAAGGCGCGGCCGTCGTCCTCGGCGCGATCGCCGGCTTCCGACACCAGGATAAAATCCGGCCGTAGTTTCACGATGGCTTCCAGCGAGGCAAATCCGCCGGCGCTGAAGCCGAGCTCGCCGGCGGCGTTGGAAAGACCCGTTGCCGCCAGCAGCGAGCTGATCAGGCTGCTCTCACCCGACACAAAGCCGCGCCGCTCCAGCGGCAGCACGCGATAATGATGACCATCAGCCACCGCCCGCGCCCGTGCGATCGCCGCATCGAGCCGCGCGATCTCGGCCTCCGCGCGATCCGGATGCTGCAGCACATTGCCCATCGCGCGGATCTGGTCCTTCACCTCGTCCAGCGTGCGCGGCACCGTGAACTCGACGAGGTGTAGCCCCTTCGCCTTCAACAGATCGCGCGTCGCCCGCTTGTCGAATAGGCTGACGACGACAAGGTCGGGCTTGTGCAGCAGAACATCTTCGGCCTCGCCGGACAGCCGCGGAAAGTTTCGCGCCTTCTCGGCGGCCCAGGACTGCCAGGCATCGCGCGAAAAACGGCTCAGCCCGAGGATCTGGTCCGGATCGGCCAGCGACAACACGAGCTGGTCGCTGCAGACATTCATCGAGACGATGCGCGGTCCGGTGGCGGATGAGGCATCGCACGACATCATCCATGCCGCCATTGCCAAGGCTGCGAGACACCGCATGCGCATCACACGTCCGCCCACGGCACGATGACGGCCTCGCGTTGAAATTCGGCGCGGTAGGCGCTGACCCGGAACACGCTGGCGAGGACCGCCTCCGACAATGCTTCCGCAGGCGCGCCTTGCGCCGCCAGCCGGCCCTCCGCCAGAACCAGCACGTGATCGGCAAAGCGCGCGGCGAGCCCGAGATCGTGCGTCACCACGACGACCAGCACGCCGGTGTCGGCGACGTTGCGCAGCTTCTGCATCACGTCGATCTGGTGGCGCGGATCGAGCGACGCGGTCGGCTCGTCGGCGAGGATCACCGGCGCCTCGACCGCCAGCACCCTCGCCAACGCGACGCGGCTGCGCTCGCCGCCGGACAGCTCGGTGACGCGGCGGTCGCTGAATTCAGTGACGTCGACCGCCTGCATCGCCCGCAGCACGGCCTCCATGTCCTTCGGCGACAACCGCGCCGGATCGGTCGCGCCATGCGGATAGCGGCCGAGCGCGACGATGTCGCGCGCCGGCAGCGGCCAATGCACCATGTGCCCCTGCGGCAGATAGGCAAAGCGTTTCGCGCGCTCGCGCAACGATAGCGCCGCCAGCGCATCGCCGCCGATCCGGATCTCGCCATCGGACGGGATCAATCCGGCGAGCGCGCGCAGCAGCGTGGTCTTGCCGGCGCCGTTCGGGCCGACCAGCGCGACCAGATGGCCTGATGCCAGCGACAGCGACACATCGTGCAGCACCTTGCGGCTACCGAGCGACGCATTGAGCGCGATGGCGGAGAGCAGCGTCATGCCACGCCTCCGCCGAGCGCGCGGCGTTCGCGCATGATCAGATAGAGGAAGAACGGCACCCCGATGATCGAGGTCAGCACACCGACCTTGATGTCGGAGGTCGAGGGGATGATGCGCACCGCGATATCGGCCGCGAGCAGCAGCGCCGCGCCGGTGAGCGCGCTCGGCACCAGCAGCCGCGCCGGATCGTGACCGATCAGGGGACGCATCAGATGCGGCGCGAAGAGCCCGATGAAGCCGATCGTGCCGGTGACCGCGACCGCGCCGCCGACGCCGAGCGCAACGCCCGCGATCACGAAGAGCCGCAGCCGCCCGACATCGACGCCGAGGCTCTGCGCCGCCTCCTCGCCGAGCGTCAGCGCACGGAACGCGCTCGCCTGGCTGAGCAGGATCGCGGCACCCGCGATGATGAAGGGCAACGCCAGCGCGACATGCTGAAAGCTGCGGTCCTCGAGCGAGCCGAGCAGCCAGAACGCGATTTCCAGCACCACGAAGGGATTGCTGGAGAGGTTCATCACCAGCGCGGTCGCAGCTCCCGCAAAGCTCGAGATCGCGAGCCCCGCGAGGATCAGAATCAGCAGCCCGGCATTGCGGCCGGCGATCGCGAGCAGCGCGAACACCGAGCCGAACGCGGCGATGATCGCCACCACCGGCAGCGCGTAGGAGCGCACGTCGGCCAGGCCGAGCGCGATCACCAGCACCGCGCCGAACGCCGCCGATTGCGGCGCGCCGAACAGCGACGGCGAGGCCAGCGGATTGCGCAGCAGGCCCTGCAGCGCCGCGCCTGACAGCCCGAGAATGCCGCCGATTGCGAACGCCAGAATGGTGCGCGGCAAACGAATTTCGCGCACGATCACCTGCGCCACGTCGCTGCCGCCGCCGAACAGCGCCTCGGTCACCGCGAGCGGCGACAGCCGCACCGGCCCGATGCCGAGCGAGATCACGCACAGCAGCGCCACAAGCGCGAGCAGCGCCGCGGTGGCGCCCCACCGTCGCCGCGCCGCGACCTCGGCCGCCAAGGCAAAATCCTGCACGCTCATTGGATCCATGCTCTTACAGCGATCGCCGTGGCAGACAAGCGACACTCGATAAAAACCGTGGCCGCCCAGCCATTGCCCGACTTCCGCCGGATTGACTTTGCTGCCCGGCCGAACCCTAGATGAACATGACGGTTCTTTAGCGAGATGAAAAGGGAATGCGGTGCGGGGAAACTTCCCCAAGGCCGCGGCTGCCCCCGCAACTGTATGCGGTGAATCCTTCGTCACAGGCCACTGGGAATCTCGGTCCTGGGAAGGCGACGAAGGGTAACGACCCGCGAGCCAGGAGACCTGCCGTCAGCCGTGGTCACACGCGAAGATGCCGGTCGGGGAGTACAGGCATGAGCTTCACCTGAGGCTGTTAGCACGATGGTGAGACTGGTTCGCGGTGACGTGCCACTGACGTTACCGAGGTCTCGCTTATGCTCACTTTCTCTTTCCATTGGCGGCGCACGCTGCTGCTCGCGACGACGATGCTCGCGCCTGTATTTATTGTCTCCGCCGCGCGGGCGCAGCAGGCGCCTGCTCCCGATCAGCTACCGACCATCGAAGTCACCAAGCCGGGCGATCAGAACGTCACGCGCGCCAGGCCGGCCGCGGACGAAGCGCCGGCGCCGCGCCGCCCGGCGACGGGCACCGCAGAGAGCACCAATGTGGGCGGCGGAAGCGGATCGGGCACCACAGGGACAGGCACGGCCACCGGAACGGGCGGCACCAGCGGCGGCCGCCAGTTCGCCGGCATTGTCGGATCGTCCTCGGCCCTGATCACGGCCGACGACATCGCGCATTCGCCGGTACAGTCGCTGCCTGAAATCCTCGCGCAGGTGCCGGGCGTGCAGCTGCAAACGCTCTATGGCGGGCCGAACGGCGCCAAGACCGCGGTCGACCTGCGCGGCTTCGGGGCATTCGCCACCGACAACACGCTGTTCCTGCTCAACGGCCGCCGGCTCAACGACGTCGACAAGGCCGGCTTCGACCTCACCACGATCCCGCTCGATTCGATCGCGCGCATCGAGATCACGCGCGGCAACAGCGGCGCCGTGCTCTACGGCGACAATGCGGTGGGCGGCGTCGTCAACATCATCACCAAGACCGGCGTCGGCGGTCCGCCGACGACGATGAGAGCCGAGGCGGGATATGGCTCGTTCAACACCCGCATGGCCGCCGTCTCCGCGGCGCTCAATGCGGGACCGTGGTCCACCTCGTTCTACGGCAACGGCATCAAGTCCGACGGCTACCGCGTCAACAATGCGCTCGACCAGCGCAACGCCGTCGGCAGCATCAACTACACCACGCCCGATCTGACCGCCTTCCTCACCGTCACGGGCAGCGACCAGAAGCTCGGCCTGCCCGGCGGGCGGCTGGTCGATCCGTCGATCGGGATCAACGAGCTGCAAACCGACCGCAGGGGCAGCAGCACGCCGTTCGACTATGCCAACCAGCAGACCGCCAGCGTCACCGCCGGCTTCACCAAGACGCTGATCAACGGCGTCGACCTGATCGTCGACGGCGGCTGGCGGCAGCGCGATACCCAAAGCGGCTTCTTCGGCACGGTACCGACCATCAGCTTCGCCTCGACCTACAACGATGCCGCGCTGGAGACCTGGTCGCTGACGCCGCGGCTCAGCGTCAAGAACGTGATGCTGGGGATGCCGTCGACGATCCTGACCGGCATCGATTATTACGATTCGACGTTCCGTCAGGCACGCGGCGCGTTCCAGGGCGTCGACCCCTTCCACATCTACAATATCGAGCAGCAGAGCGTGGCAGGCTACTGGCAGCACACGCTCGGATTGCTGCCGACCACCGACTTCGCCTATGGTGCACGCGTCCAGAATACCAGCGTCTCGGCGCGTGATCGCTACGACCCGAATGCGCCGTTCGCCTTCGACACGCAGGCGTCGCCGCTCGACAGCAACGAGACGCAATATGCGCTCCATGTCGGCGTCGAGCATCGCTTCACCGACACATTCTCGGTGTTCGGCCGCGCCGCGCGCGCATTCCGCACGCCCGACGTCGACGAGCGCGTCGCATCGGGTCCGTCATTCGACCCGCTGACCTTCCTGCCCATCGCGCAGAATTTTGCGCTCAAGACCCAGACGTCGGAAGACGTCGAGGGCGGCTTCCGGGTCAGGACCAACCGCTTCCAGGTCCAGACCAGCGTCTATCTGATGGATCTCGAGAACGAGATCCATTTCAACCCGGTGCTGTTCTACAACGTCAACCTCGATCCGACCCGCCGCTACGGCTCGGAAACCAGCGCCTCGCTCAAGGTCAGCGACAGCGTGACCTTGCGCGGCGGCATGGCGATCACCCGCGCGGTCTTCCGCGAAGGCATCTGGGCCGGCAACGACGTGCCGCTGGTGTCGCGCTATACCGGCAATGTCGGCGTGACCTGGAATATTTGGCAGAACTATCTGGTGTTCGACGCCACCGCGCGCGCCTGGAGCTCGCGCATCATGGACAACGACCAGGCCAACACCCAGAGCCGGATTCCCGGCAACGCCACCGCCGATATCAAGCTGAGCGGGCAAATTGATCGCTTCTTCTGGTCGCTCAGCGTCAACAACCTGTTCAACGCGCTCTATTACGACTACGCCATCGCGAGCTCGTTCACGGATGGCCGCTTCTCGGCCTATCCGCTCCCGGGCCGCACCTACATGGTGAAGGCCGGCGCAACGTTTTAGAGCGTGATCCGGCGCGGCGGGTGTGACGCCGCAGCGTCGTCTCTCACATTACAAGCGCCAGCAAACTGGGGTAGAATTCCGGCAGCTGATTTAACCCGCGCAGGGGAAACGCATGGGCAAGGCCGGAAAGACGAGCAAGGGCGCCGACAAGCCCAGCAAGAAGTCCGACGAAAAGTCGAAGGCGCCGCCGCCACCCGCCGCGCCGCCGGACGACGAGTATGACGAGGATGGCGACATCGCCACCCCGAAGATCGACCGCTATGGCAATGACGACGAGCCGTTGTAGGACGGACATCATCCACGATGTCGTCCTGGCGAAAGGCAGGACCCATTACCCCTGAAGCACGTTGGCGGGCGAGCTGCGGCCCCAGTCTTCTACCAAACTTGCAGCGGTGGTTATGGGTCCTGGCTTTCGCCAGGACGACGTGAGGCATTGCGAATAAAATCGTCACGCTCGATCTTCTTGATACTGCCGCGATCCAGCAGATGCGCACCGAAGCCGCTGCGCGCCAGCGATGAGGCGATCTGCGGCGATGCCAGCAGCAGCGCCGTGGTCATCGCCAGCGGCGCGGCGCTGAGCCAATCGAGCCGCACCGGCGTCAACTCTTCCGTACTTCCGCGATAGAGACCGTCACCCGCGGCGATGCGGCCGCATTCCCTGATCAGCTCGCGCCTTGTGCCGTCGCGCGACGCGCTGCCGAGCAGCGCCTGCATCGCCAGATGGGTCCGCACGCCGGCGCGGCCGTCCGCCAGCGGAGCCGGCGTCTCGTCAAGCGAGACGCGCAGCAGCAGGTCGACCAGATCGGTGCCGGACCGGTATGCGTTCATGGGCTCAACCAGCCGCGGGTTGCAGTCGATCAAAAGCGGCGTTGCGCTGTCGAGCGGCATGATGACATCGACCGACAGCGCGCCGTGCCAGCCAAGATGCGCGCCGATGGTCTCGAGCGCGGCGCGGATCGCCGGCCGGCTCACGCTCTCCTTGATCGCCTCGCCGCCGCCGACGCCGGCTGCGATCTGACGGTAGGCGTGGAAGGCAATGAGAGTGCCGCGGCAAAACACCGACTGGGCCTTCTCGACGGTGCCGGTGATGAGGTCTTGCGCCAGCACCTCGCCGGCAAAATCGCCTGCGGATTCGAGATCGTAGAGCGCGCGATGGAGATCGCTGGCGTCGCGCACAAACCAGATACCACGGCTGGCAGTGCCGATCGACGTCTTGACCACGGAGGGAAACCGCAGGCCGTCGCGCAGCTCATCGACCGAGTTCACGATCCGGGTCGGCGGCTGCGGCAGGCCGAGCTGGTCGAGCAGACGGCTGAAGCCGGCCTTGCTGTGCACGGCGCGATAGCTGGCGAAATCCGGCAGCGCCAGGCCGGCGCGCAGCTGCAATCGATCCTGGGCGCGGGCGAACAGAAAGCCCTGTTCATGGGTCGGCAGCAGCACATCGAAATGCCGCGACGCCAACAGACGCTCGACGAAGCGCAGGAAGCCGGCCGGATCGGTGCGCAGCGGCGGACAATGGTGGTACTTGCGGACAAAGCGGGAATAGCGCGCCAGGCACCAGCGCGAGGGATCGCAGATTTCGACGTGATGGCCGGCCAGCCCCAGGATCGTGATCGCCTCGCGGCCGGAGGTGCTGGAGCCCTCTGACACGAGCACCCGGAGCGGCTTTTTGGCGTCGATCATGACCGATCATCGCCGCGCCGCCACGCTTTGTCGCCGCCATTAATGCCGCATGTGTCGATCCGGCACGCCCACTCCGGGGGCAGCCATGCAGGCGCGTTCATGGACAATTAGCGGCCAGCCTCTATTTTCGGCGGGCCCTGCCGGGCGTTGGGAAAAGGGTTGTCTCAAAAATGGTCGACGTTCTGGCCGCACCGCAGCAAGCGAGAGCCGACAGCGCGGTGCGCACGCTGACGGGGATTTCGGTGGCCCATTGGGTCAGCCATTTCCATATCTTCGTGCTGCCGATGCTGTTCCCGTTCCTGAAGCAGCAGCTCGGCGTCGGCTATGTCGAGCTCGGCCTGGCGCTGACGGTGTTCGCGGTGGTCTCCGGCCTGACCCAGGCGCCGATCGGCTACCTCGCCGACCATATCGGCGCGCGCAAGATCCTGCTGATCGGGCTGACCATCGGCGGCTGTGCGCTGATCGGGCTCGGCCTGCATCTCAGCTATCCCTCGCTGATCGTCTGCGCCGTGCTGCTTGGGCTTGCCAACAGCGTCTATCATCCGGCTAACTACGCGATCCTCTCGGCCCATATGGACGAGGCGCGGATGGGCCGCGCCTTCTCGATCCACACCTTTGCCGGCTTCCTCGGCGGCGCGGTCGCGCCCGCGATCATGGCGGCGCTGGTCGCCTCGATCGGCGGCCTCGGCGCACTGATCGTGGCCGGCGCGGTCGGTCCGCTGGTGGCGCTGTTCCTGATCGTGCTCGGCATTCCCGATGCCGGCGCCAACAGGAACAAGGCCAAGGACCACGCCTCACAGAAGACGAGCGTGATCACGCCGGCGCTGATGGTGCTGACCGCGTTCTTCACGCTGCTCAGCCTGTCGACCTCGGGCATCAACAATTTTGGCGTGGTGGCGCTGATGGGCGGTTACGGCGCGTCGTTCTCGACCGCCAATATCGCGCTGACCGCGTTCCTCGGCGCCAGCGCCGCCGGCGTGCTGGCGGGCGGCTATCTCGCCGACTGGACCCATCGTCACAGCCAGGTCGCGGCGGCCTGCTTTGCGATCAATGCCGCGCTCGTCCTGCTGATCGCGCTGATGGACCTGCCGCCTGTCGCGCTCACGCTGGCGATGGGGCTCGCCGGATTCCTTGGCGGCGTGATCGCGCCGTCCCGCGACATGATGGTGCGCAACGCCGCGCCTCCCGGCGCCGCCGGCCGCGCCTTCGGCATCGTCTCCACCGGCTTCAACTTCGGCGGCATCGTCAGCCCGCTGCTGTTCGGCTGGATCATGGACCAGCACATGCCGCATTGGGTGTTCGGCGCCTCGGTGGGCTTCATGGTGCTGACCGTGCTGCTTGCGCTGGTCACCGAGCGCAAGCCGCAGGCCTCCGAGGCTACAATCCGGGCGTAGCCCCGCTAGGCAACCCCGCAGGATCGCTCCGCCCCGCGAACTGCCAACAATCGCCGTTTGTTGACGGGATTTCCCACCATAACGACTGGTGCCTGCCGCCTGGGAGGACTAGAGCATTTTCCGATCACGTTGCGTCGTAACCAGCCGCGACGAGATAATTTTGGCATTCCTCGGGTGAGAAGCGCTTGAGAGCGTTGGCGATTGCTTGCCAGAGATCGGGCATGGTGCGCGCTGCGGCGGCCCGCAACAGGGCTTTCAGTTTAGAGAAGGCCATTTCGATCGGGTTGAAGTCTGGACTGTAGGGCGGAAGATAGAGCAGGCTTGCTCCGACCGCCCGGATGGCCTCTCGAACGCCATGGACCTTGTGAGCGGGCAAGTTGTCCATGATAACGGTATCGCCCGGCCGCAGCGATGGGGCGAGCAATTGCTCGACGTAGG